>CAYNIN010000063.1:0-10130 GCA_964397395.1 uncultured Faecalibacterium sp. | reverse complement strand
CGATAAATTAAATCGGTTGTTGCGGAGAGGCAGGGATAACTCATCCGTCAGTCTTGCGACTGCCACCTTCCCTGCAGGGAAGGCAAAAAAAGACTTGAAACATTCAGCGTTTCAAGTCTTTTTTAATTTAAATTAGTTGATAAGCTGAGCAGCCCATCTGTTGATTCCGTCGTAAAGAGCACTTGACTCTATGCCAAGAAGTTCAAGAACATAGCAGAGAAGAGATGCCGACTTTTCAACAATTTCAAAAATGTTTGCAGGTAATGTCATTGTTGGTTTCCTCCTTATAGGATTTTAAGATTATTCATTGTTTAAGACATTTGTTGCTTCGTTGTCTGCTGCAACAAATTCAGGGTTATAAAGCCAGGGAGAGATGACATTGTTTTCTGTTGCGAAAGTGAAGCCGAGAGCCTTCATAAGTTCAGCAAGTAATGCTACGAGTCTGTCCATGATATTGATGAAAATTTCCATTATATATGCCTCCTTTTAAAATTTAATTTGAGCCTTTTCAAATTACAACTATATTTTATAATATAAAAATCAATTTGTCAATCATTTATTAATAATTCATTTTTCCTCGGGAAAATCATACCAATATTCCCTGCGTTTTCTGATAACTGCCTTCCTCACCATAAAGAAAACAACCGCCAGACCAACTGTGCCAAAACCGATATAAATTGTGGTGTTATCCGAGCCGTGAACTCTTATCTCGTTCCACAAATTTGAAAGCATTGTAAGAGTTTCCTGGGGAAGATTTTCAAAATATTCCGTGTCGGGCATATTCTCTTCAGCGGGATAAAGATACTCATTGTTCCTCATATCCGCATAGTCGGGATGATCAAGAACGCCCGTATTGGGTGAAGCATAACCGATTATAAGTGCATTTGAAAGGGCAATTTCAGGATCAAGAAGAAAGTTGATGTAAAGCAGTGCCGCCTCATAATTCTGCGAAAGTTTGGGTATGCAAACGGCATCAACAAAGATGTTCACACCCTCTTCGGGATAAACAAATTCAAGATCGGGATTAACGTCTTTCATACAGATAAAGTCGCCAACGTAGTAAGGCACGAGAGCCGCCTCGCCGCTTTCCATTTTGTTATAGATTTCATCCATAACGTAGCCCTGGAGCACACTTTTCTGCTCAATGAGAATTTGTGCACAGTCGGAAAGTTCCTTTTCGTCGGTGGTGTTGAGAGAATAGCCCAGCATTTTTTCTGCAATTGCAAAAGCATCACGGGGATTATCAATCATAAGGATTTTGCCCTCATACCTCTCGTCCCACAGAGCACTCCAACTCGTCGGCACTTCTTCCACCATAGTCTTGTTATAAATAAGACCAACCATACCAACGTTATAGGGTACGGAGTAGGTGTTGTCGGGGTCGTAGTACATATTCTTATATTCATCGGAAATGTACTTGTAGTTGGGAAGGGAAGCCGTATCAATTTCCAGCAGTAAATCCTCGCTTATCATTCGTTCAATCATATAGTCCGAAGGAATGACAATGTCGTAAGCGGCGCCGCCGTTTTTGATTTTGGTATACATATCTTCGTTGCTTTCATAGGTAACGTAGTTTACCTTTATGCCCGTGAGTTTCTCAAACTCGGCATTGACATCGAGCATACCGTCTTCGTAGGTGTCGCTTATATATTCGCCCCAGTTGAAAACGTTGATGGAAGTTCCCGCAAGATTCTTGCGGTAAAACTCCTCGTTTTCATAAGCGGAAACGGAAAAAGCACATAAGACAATCATAAAGCAAAGGGCAAAAAACAAAGCAATCTTTTTCATTTATTTTGCCCCCTTGTCAAGTTTGTTCTGCATTTTCTTTTCCCCTCTTACCTGAGAAACGTTCAGTAAAATAAGCAGGAAAAGTATTGCAAAGAAAATAAGGGTCGAAAGGGCGTACATATCGGGAGTAACTCTCTTTTTTGTCATAGAGAAAATTCTGATGGGCAGAGTTTCGAAAGAGGGTCCCTGGGTGAAATAACTGATAACAAAGTCATCAAGAGAAAGGGTAAAGGACATCATAAGTCCCGAAAAGATACCCGTTGAAATTGAGGGAAGTACAACCTTGAAAAAGGACTGCAAAGGTGTACAGCCAAGATCCATAGCCGCCTCGGGAAGATACTTGTCAATCTGACGGAGTTTCGGCAGTACGGACAAAATTACATAGGGCAGGTTAAAGGTAACGTGGGCAATAAGCATTGTACCGAAACCGAGAACGTCGGTTTTACCGATAAAGTTTGCACAGATAACAAAGAGAAGCATCATTGAGATACCCGTAACAATTTCGGGGTTCATCATAGGAATGTTGGTCACACCCATAGTGATACTCTTGATTCTTTTGTTTCTGAACTCGTTTATGCCGACTGCCGCCGCAGTGCCCATAACCGTTGCGATAAGGGCAGAAGAAACGGCAAGAACAAGGGTGTTTCTCAAAGCCTTGATAGTTGAACTGTCACTCAGAAGTGACTCGTACCAACGCAAAGATACGCCCGTCATAACGCTGGTACTTGCGGAACTGTTAAAGGAAAAGATAATCATAACAATTATGGGCGCATAAAGAAAAATCATTATAAGCGCTACATAAAGTTTTGAAAGAGGTGACATTTTTGTGTTCATATAAGTACACCTCCGTCATCGTCTTCACCTGTAAAGCGGTTCATAATAAGCATACAGATAATGATAAGCACCATAAGTACCATCGAAAGTGCCGCACCGAGATTATAGTTATTGGCGCTCTTGAACTGCATTTCAATTACGTCACCGATAAGCGAAAAGGTGTTTCCGCCAAGTTTCTTTGAAATATAGAATGTTGAAACGGAAGGCACAAAAACCATAGTGAAACCCGAAGCCACACCGGGAAGGCTCAAGGGGAAAATAATGTTTTTAAGCACCTGAAGTTTGTTGCAGCCAAGGTCTTCCGCCGCCTCAATAAGATTATGATCCATTTTTGCCATAATCGAATAAAGGGGCAGTATCATATAAGGAATGTAGTTATAAACCATACCAAGAACTACGGCACCCTGCGTATTTATCATATGTACCGTAGGCAGATTTATAGCAGAAAGAAAACTGTTTATAATACCCGTATCCTGAAGAAGAATCATCATAGAATAAGTTCTTATGAGAAGATTCATCCACATGGGAAGCATTACAAGCATCATCATCGTTCTTTGCACATTAGCCTTACTTCTTGCCATAATATAAGCAAGAGGATAAGCAATAATAAGACTAATTACCGTTGCAATGAAGCCGAGCCATATTGAAACCAGCATAACATCGGTATACTTGCCCATATCACTGACGAATTCAAGGGTAAAGTTGCCTTCAGCGTCAAAGAAAGTATAATAGGCAACGAAGATTAAAGGTACGATGATGAAAAGTGCCGCCCAGACAAGATAAGGTGAAGAAATGATTTTTTTTGAAAGGGAGTTCTTTTTCATCTTCACTCCTCCTCGGCTGTAATGTCGGAAAGGTGTTCGAGTTCGTCGCTGAAACTGCTGTAATCGCCGTACATACCCGAATATTCACTCTTTTTCATAACGTGAATTGCATCGGGCTCAATTTTAATGCCGATTTTTGTTCCCACGGGATAATACTCCGTTGTCTGAATCATCCACTTGAAGTTGTCAATATCAACAATCATTTCAAAGTGCACACCCTTAAAGGTGTTTGATGTTATAGTACCGCTGATAACGCCTTCTTCAATGGGTACAACGTCAACGTCTTCGGGGCGGACAACGATATCAACCGATTCGTTTACTGCAAAGCCTTTGTCAAGGCATTGGAAAACTGCGCCCGAAAACTTTGCTTTGAAGTCGTCAAGCATAACGCCGTCAAGGATATTACTTTCACCGATGAAATCGGCAACAAAAGCGTTTTCAGGCTCATTGTAAATATCTATCGGTGAGCCTATCTGCTGGATTCTGCCGCCGTTCATAACAACAATTGTGTCACTCATTGAAAGGGCTTCCTGCTGGTCGTGAGTAACATAAATGAAAGTGATGCCCATTCTTTTCTGGATGTTTTTCAGTTCAACCTGCATATCCTTACGGAGTTTCAGGTCGAGAGCACCGAGAGGCTCATCAAGAAGAAGCACTCTGGGTTCAACGGCAAGGGCTCTTGCAATTGCAACTCTCTGCTGCTGACCGCCTGAAAGAGAAGCGATATTTCTTCTCTGAAAGCCTTTAAGGTTAACAAGTTCAAGCATTTCCTGAACCTTTTTACTTATGTCTTTTTCTTTCATCTTCTTATTCTTGATACGAAGACCGAAAGCAATATTATCATAAACATTGAGGTGAGGAAAAAGCGCATACCTTTGGAAAATGGTATTAACCTGCCTTTTATGAGGGGGCAGGTTGTTTATATCTTTACCCTCAAAAATAACCTGACCGCTGTCTGACTCAAGAAAACCTGCAATGATTCGCAGAGTCGTTGTCTTACCGCAGCCGGAGGGACCGAGAAAAGTCATAAATTCCTTATCCTTGATTGCCAGATCAATTTTGTCAAGGATAACATCATCATCGAATTTCTTTGAAATTCCCTGAAGTTTAATAATGTAATTATCTTCCATTTATTAACCCCTTTCCCTGTAACTTTATTAGACACAATATAGAACAAAATCACGCAAATGTCAACAGTTTTTTTGTATTTTTCGGCAAAAATCGGGTGCCAATTTGCCCCTTTAATTGAAAACCTCTGATTCCCTTTGATTTTCTTTGATTTCCTTTGATTTTCTCAAAAAAATTTTTTAAGCAATATTTTGCCGTATAAAGAAAAAAGGCACAGTTTCCCGTACCTTATCATTACCTTACGCAAAAAAGTTTTTCTTTTTTTCTTCGAGCCACAGTCTGACTTCTTCAAGCCCCTCATTGTTGCAGGAAAAAATCATAGTTTCAATGTCATCTTCCCTCTGACTGTCAAAACTGTTTGTACCGTAATAAACGCAGGACTTTACAATTTCTTCTTCGTCCTCATTTTTTTCAATCCATATACGGTAGTTGAAAATATCCTTACCGATACAGCCTTTTTCGGCATCGGTACCCCTTGAAGCGCAGTAAATGTTGTAACTGCCCCCTATTCTTGAGCCGCCTATAAGCCAGGGTAAAAGAGGTACGAAAATTTCGTCTTTATCCATTTATATCAAATCCTTTATTTTTTCTTCTTACATCTTACCAAAAAATCAGCCTTTTGTAAATACTTACTGCATAAATTCCTTTGCGGCAACGGCAAGGCTCTGATTGTAATATCCCGAAACGAAACCGAGGGGAAGCACCGTAACACACAGAAGAAACCAGCCGACGAAACTCACCTTAAGCCTTACAAGCTGTCCCTTTCTGCCATTCATAACGAACTGCGAAAGAGAAACAAGATGACGGAAAGAAAGATACTCACCCTTTATAAAATAATAATCGCAAAGGAAAAATGAGGCAGAAAAAAGCAAAGCAAAACATATTCCGCTTAAAAGAAACAAAAGAGCCGTGATGCCGACGGCAAAAGACAAAAGCACCGACATACCCTGAAAGATACTCTTAAAAAGAAAGACAAAGGACAGTACTGACGGAAGAAAGCAAACAAGATAAACCGCAGTTTTTACCGCCGAAATTCTGATGCAGTAAAGGCAGGCAGAAACAATATTTTTTACTTTGAAATAATGAAAAATCTCACTTGACGGCGTTTCATAGCCGAAGGCATTTTTGAAGAAAAATCGTTTTCTGCCGAGTTTCAGAAGTGAAAAAGAAAAGAAAACGGTGAAAAATGAAACTGCGGCAAAGGCTAAATCAGCATAGGCGAAATAATTTGTGCCGTAAAAATATTTCTCTGCAAAATAGGAAACAAACATGGGCACAAGACCTATGCAGAACAAAAAGAGAACGTATAAAGCAAAAATCAGATTGCAGATAAGACTCTTTTCCCCTTGAAGTTTTCTTCCCGAAATGCGATAGGTGTTAAGCATAAAAAAACTCCTTTTTAACGAGTAGAATACAGCAGATATATCTCTTTTTTTGCGGGAATTATATAATACATACGTATTTTCGGGAGAACAGTGCGGTTTCATAAGCGGACACGGCAAGCGTGCCTACGTTATCGTTCCCTTTTATCTGATAAATGCATTCCCTTTCGGGAGTATTGACAGTTGGCAGGAGAATTAAACCCCACAAAAAAACACCGCCTGAAAATTCAGACGGTGGCAATGTTTGATTATTAAAGAATCAGAATACAACTGTATCGCTGTAACTCTGATTAACTTCCGTTCCGGAAGGATTTTTAATCGTACCTGCAGGAATAGTGAAAGTAACAACAGTACCCGAAGTCACCTCAAGACCCGAAAGGTCAATTGTGCAATCATAATAACCAAGATCGTTAGTTTTTGAAGGGACTGTGAGAGTGGGGGTTGTTTCGCTTTCTGTGCCGTCAATTGAAATTATAACATTCACAGAGCAGGAAGCAAGTCCGCCCGTCCAGTTTGATGCGTCAAATTCAAGTACGATATTATTGTTTTCATCCGAACTGTAGGAGTTTAATTCAAGCGCAACACTCTTGATTTCCTGTGAAGTCGTCGTAGCCTCAGTTGCAGAACTGCCGTTTGAAGTCGTAGGCTCAACATAAGTTGTGTTATCCGATGCAATAACCGTTGTTGAAGCGGAGGTTGCAACTATCGAAGTGTTAACATCGGGTTTTGAAATGGGTGCAACGGTGAACTCAATATCATAATCCGATGCCGACTGATTTGCTGTTGTAGCCGTGCCCTGTGTTGTTGCATCAAATTCAAACCTTGTTGTTTCCTGCCAATAAACCGTATTGCCCTGGGCTGTTGTGAGAATATAAGAGGGAGCTTCGGTTGTTGTTGCAGAGGTTGTCGGTACTGTGGTGTCCGAGGGGAGAGTTGTTGTTTCCTGCTCGGATTTTCCGCAGGAAGCCAGAGCAAATATAAGTATAAGAGCAATAATAACGGCAATTACTTTGCGCATATTGTTCTCCTCCTGATTTCAAATTCTTTGTAATTATACTACCGATAGCGAAAATTGTCAAATAAAATAGCGTTAATTTAAAATTAGGTCACAATTTTCCTTTATAAAATTCGCCGCACGGAGTCTGACTTTTTCAATGATGTCATTTTCCTCAATATAAGCGTTAACCTTATCAATCTCTTTTTCGCTGTAAGAAACATCTTCGTTTGTTTCGTCATACATCTGACTAATCCTGTTGACCTTTATTGCGAAGTCCGCCATACCGATTTTATCCAAAGCCTTGCCGAGTTTGTTTCTTACGATATCACCGTTCTGCGAATAGAAAACCTTTACGTCACCGTCACCGCAGAAAACATCAAGCACATATATCAACTGCTTTTCTTCATTTAATTCTTCAAAGGCTTTTTCGGGGTTTTCCTCTTTCTGCAAACGCAGTTGATAAGAAAGTGCCACGCCTTCGAGGATTTCCTTTTCGTCACTTTCAATGAGAGTTTCCTTTGTGAAAGAATAATATCTTTCTTTAAGGGCAAGAAGTCTTTTCATCTCCGCTTCCTGCTCTTTAAAAGTTTTTGCGTGTTTTGAATATGCCTTTGCAGCAAAATTAAGTATCACTATTGCCCCAATGAGAACAATAAAAAATATAATAACAAGATACCAATACTGTGAAAACCACTCACTCATTTTCCGTCACCTTTCTTTTCAGTCCTGAAGTGCTCTGTAAATATCACCCTTTTTAATACCCGTTTCCTTTGCCGCCTGCTTTGCCGCCATTGATGCGCCCATACCCTCGTCCATAAGTTTTTTTGCGAGAATGAGAGCGTCGTCAAGGGTGATTTCCTGCACATTGCTTTCCTTTTTGCCGTCGATGACAAGAACAATTTCACCTTTAAGCGCTTCTTCGGCATATTTTTCCGACGCCTGTTTAAGAGTTGTTCTGATAACTTCCTCGTGAATTTTTGTTATCTCTCTGACAATTGCCATTTCTCTGTCGCCAAGGGCTTCGTACAAATCTTTTAAAGTTGCCGAAAGTTTGTGAGGTGCTTCGTAAAATACCATAGTACGTTTTTCGTCTTTTATTTCATCAAGGTGCTCACGTCGGCTGACCTTATTCATACTCAAAAAGCCTTCAAAAGTAAATCTGCCCGCATTCATACCCGAAAGAGCGACGGCGGCAACAAAAGCCGAGGGTCCCGGTATAACGGAAACTTTTATACCCCTTTCGTGACACAGAGCCACCAGGTCTTCACCCGGGTCACTGACGGCAGGCATACCTGCATCGGTGACAAGAGCACAGGCTTCGCCGCCCAATATGCGTTGTGCGATAACCTCACCCTTTTCTCGACGGTTATGTTCAAAATAACTTATCATCGGCTTTTTTATACCGAAGTGATTGAGAAGTTTGAGGGTTACTCTCGTATCTTCTGCGGCAATGAAATCCACCTTTTCAAGAGTATCGAGTGCCCTTTGAGATATATCGCCTAAATTGCCGATAGGTGTGCCGACAACATAAAGTATACTCATTTATCTTTTTCCTTTCACTGATGACCGTCCATATAGTCACCGAACATACTTCTGAATTCCTCTGTGTTATTGCCGTTTTCGTCTTTCATCACAAGGTCGGGCATAACGGTAACACCGCTTTTTGAGCCTCTTTTGCCCTCAACGAGCACAAGCCAGGGCGCCTTACCCTTATTCTGCACAACGAAACGGATTTTTTTAACTTCAATACCGCCTTGGCGCATACTGACGATTATGTCACAGAGCCTTTCAGGTCGGTGACACATACAGAATCTGCCGCCGAATTTAAGAAGTTTAGCCGCCGCAGAAACAGCATCGTCAATGTTGCACATCACTTCGTGTCTTGCGATTTTTTCCGTCTGACTGACACTTTCAATACCCGTACCCACTCTCTTATAGGGCGGATTCATTGTAACAAGGTCGAAAGCACCGTATTCAAGTACCCCTTTAAGATTGCGCAAATCTGCATTAAGGGCGGTTATTCTTTCACCGAGAGCGTTAAATTCAATGCTCTTTTCAAGTTGAGAAACGGCTTTTTCCTGAATATCAAGGGCAAAAATACGATTTGTCTGCCCTTTACACCAGATAAGAGGTATAATTCCGCAGCCCGTACCCATATCTACAGCAACATCTTTTCGCTTTATCTGTGCAAACTGTGAAAGAAGTACCGCATCGGTGCCGAATGTGTGACTGTCGGAAACAACGATTTTCATTTCACTGCCCAAAGGGTCAAGTCGCTCGTCAAATGAAAGTTCAGCCATAATATCCCTCCTCGAAGTTTAACTTAACTATTTTACCATATTGTATCGGAAATGTAAATATGTAGGATGAATGTTGCACATACGTTATTCTCCGCCCAAAAAAACGACGAGTCCCCTGTATGAACTCGTCGTTTTCGGTTAATTAACAACTCAAATTAAGTTATATATCTTATCTGCCGAATAACCAATTGAAGAAATCTCTGATTGCTTTAAGGATTCTCTGTAACAGATTGAGAGATTCTTCAACATCGGGAACTTCAACGTCCATAGACAGAGCACCGATGAGCATATATCCGTCAACAACAACGGTAATGGTGTTTGCCGCATCAACTTCCACTTTTTTACCGTTTACGTAGAAGTCAAATTCATCATCAATCCACATATCCTGAACACGAACAACAAGGATTGAGCCTTCTTCAACTTCAAGGGTAGAGTTAGGTCCTTGGGGGAAGAAATCTCCGCCGTTAACCGACACTTCGTACCAACCGATACCGTCGGTTTTACCGAAGCAGATGTGGTGCTTACGGGGAACAGTGGGAACTGCGGGAACAGCGAGAACTGTTACGGAAACAACTTTGATATTACCGTTTCCTAAATCAATTGTAATTGCCGCAACACCGGGATTTATACCTGTGATATTACCGTCAGCATCAACCTTTACAACGGATTCATCGGAAGATGAATATACGGGAACAAGACCGCTGTTATCGGGAGTTACGGTTACACCGAGATTTTTGCTTTCACCCGCATAGATACTGAAAATATCGGGAACTTCAATAGTATATTCAGGTTCTTCGGGAACTTCGGGTATTACGGGAACTTCGGGTTTCTTAACCGTTACCTTGATTGTTTCTTTCTTTGTGGGATCGTCCTTTGA
>CAYNIN010000062.1:0-10213 GCA_964397395.1 uncultured Faecalibacterium sp. | reverse complement strand
TCACAACTACACCCCCGTCACAACACCTGCAACCTGCTCGGCTAACGGTTACACAACCTACACCTGCTCCTGCGGTGACAGTTATAAACAGACAATTCCCACAACGGGTCACAATTACGGCGATGATAACATCTGCGACAGTTGCGGTGTTGCAAAGGCCTGCGACCATCTTTGCCACAAATCAGGCTTTATGGGCTTTATTTATAAGATTGTCCGCTTCTTCTGGAAACTCTTTAAAATGAATGCAGTTTGTGACTGCGGTATGGCTCACTATTAAAAACAGTTACCTTTAATGGTATTTCAAACTTAACAAAAACCGTGCTTTGCTGTTAAACAAGGCACGGTTTTATTGATTAAACACACATACAAAATATCAAACAATAAAAATAATTTGTTTCCTCTTATCTTTTTTGTTAGGGTAATATATATTGACTTTTTTACCATATTGTTTAAAATATAACTATAATATGAATTTGTAAAAGAGGTATTAAAATGAAAGCAATCGTAACAGTAATCGGAAAAGACCGCTTCGGTATTATCGCAGAGGTCTGTGCACTTCTCGCAGAAAACAAAATCAATATCCTTGACATCAGCCAGACGGTTATGCAGGGCTTTTTTACAATGACAATGCTCATTGACCTTGAAAAGTGCGAAAAGAAGTTTGCCGAAATCAGTGACTGCCTTGACGCAAAGGGCAAAGAAATGAGTCTTAACATCAGAATACAGCGTGAAGATATCTTCGACAGTATGCACAAGATCTGAGAGGTGACAGGCGATGCATAATCAGAAAGAAATTTTATCCACCATTGATATGATTGATAATCAGCACCTTGACGTAAGAACCATTACTATGGGTATCTCACTTCTTGACTGCTGCTCCGACAGCGTTGAAGTGACGGCTGAAAAGATATATAACAAAATTACAACTCTTGCAAAAGACCTTGTTAAAACAGGTGAAGACATTGAAAAGGAACTGGGTATCCCCATTGTTAACAAGCGTATTTCCGTAACGCCTATTTCAATTGTTGCTTCTTCCTGCAAGGAAACGGACTATACTCCCATTGCTCTGGCTCTTGACAGGGCAGCCAAAAAATGCGGTGTTAACTTTATCGGCGGTTTTTCCGCTCTCGTACATAAGGGTATGACAAAGGGTGACATCAATCTTATTAACTCCATATCCTCGGCACTTGCGTCAACGGAAAGAGTGTGTTCTTCTGTTGCCGTGGCAAGCACCAAGGCAGGTATCAATATGGATGCCGTTGCACTTATGGGCAGAATAATCAAGGAAACGGCAGATAAAACTGCCGACACGGGCGGTTTCGGCTGTGCGAAACTCGTGGTCTTTGCCAATGCCGTTGAAGATAATCCCTTTATGGCAGGTGCTTTTCACGGTGTCGGTGAGGCTGAATGTGTAATAAACGTCGGTGTCAGCGGTCCCGGTGTTGTATATCACGCACTGCAGAAGTGCAAGGGTGAGCCCTTTGACGTTGTTGCGGAAACAATTAAAAAGACGGCTTTCAAAATTACCCGAATGGGACAACTTGTGGCTTCCGAGGCATCAGAAAGATTAGGCGTACCCTTCGGTATCGTTGACCTTTCTCTTGCACCCACTCCCGAAAAGGGCGACAGCGTTGCAAGAATACTTGAAGAAATGGGGCTTGAAGTCTGCGGCACTCACGGCACAACGGCGGCTCTTGCTCTGCTTAACGACGCAGTTAAAAAGGGCGGTGTTATGGCAAGTAACCACGTGGGCGGTCTGTCGGGTGCTTTCATTCCCGTCAGTGAAGACGAGGGCATGATTGAAGCGGCAATGAAAAACGCTCTGACTCTTGATAAGCTCGAGGCTATGACCTGCGTTTGCTCCGTGGGTCTTGATATGATAGCCGTACCCGGTGACACATCGGCAGAAACTCTTTCCGCAATCATTGCCGACGAAATGGCAATCGGTGTCGTTAACACCAAAACAACGGCGGTAAGAATTATCCCTGCCGCAGATAAAAAGGTGGGCGAAATTATCGAGTTCGGCGGACTTTTAGGCTCTGCCCCCGTTATGCCCGTACACGAATTTTCAAGCAAAGATTTTATTATGCGTGGCGGCAGAATACCCGCTCCCATGCATTCACTCAAGAATTAAGGTGATAATTTGAAAGTCATTGACATTATTAAAGGGGATAAGCCTTCTCTTTCTTTTGAGGTTTTTCCGCCCAAAACAGACGATACTTTTGACGCAGTTAAAGAGGTTACAGAGGAAATTGCTCTGCTTAAACCCTCATATATGAGCGTAACCTACGGGGCAGGCGGCGGAACATCTGCGTTTACTGCCAATATTGCAGAAAACCTGCAAAAAAATTACGGAGTGAGTACCGTTGCCCATTTAAGCTGCATTTCTTCCAAAAAAGACGAAATCAGAAACCAACTTGATATTTTAAAGGCAAAGGGTATTGAAAACATACTTTCTCTTCGTGGCGATATCCCTCGGGGTATGGCGACGGACAGCCTCGATTATCATTATGCAAGTGAACTGACACGGGAAATTAAGGAGTACGGCGGATTTTGCATCGGCGGTGCCTGTTATCCCGAAACTCACCCCGAAAGTGAAAGTTCCTTTGACGACGTGAAACATCTTAAAGAAAAGGTTGAGGCAGGTTGCGAGTATCTTACCACACAGATGTTTTTTGATAACAACGTGCTTTATAACTTTATGTACCGTATCAGAGAAGCAGGTATCAATGTGCCCGTTGTGGCAGGAATTATGCCCGTTACAAACCCCGGGTCAATCAAAAGAATCTGTGCAATTTCCGGCTCGGCACTTCCCCAACGCTTTTTGAGAATTGTGGATAAATACGGCTCATCTCCCGAAAAAATGACCCAGGCAGGTATTGCCTACGCAACGGAGCAGATAATTGACCTTTATGCCAACGGTATAGGCGCCGTTCACGTTTACTCAATGAACAAGCCTGACGTTGCAAGAAAAATTCAGGAAAATATTTCGGCGATTATCGGATAATAATAAATGCCATACCTTGTTTTCGGGGTGTGGCATATCGCAATTTTAAAGGTGATGAAAAAAATGAATATCAGAGATTTACTTAATAAAGAGTTTATATATTTTGACGGAGGAATGGGTACTCTTTTACAGGAAAGAGGACTTAAACCGGGAGAGAAACCGGAAAATTGGAACGTTGCTCACGGTGATGTTATCACTGAAATTCACCTGAATTATCTTCGTGCAGGATCAAATATAATTACCACCAACACCTTCGGTGCCAACAGTCTGAAGTTTTCCTGCCTTGAAGACATTATTTCTTCTGCGGTTAAAAACGCAAGGCGGGCTGTTGAACTTTTTGACGGTGACAAAGAAAAATGCTTTGTTGCTTTTGATATAGGGCCTCTCGGAAAACTTCTTGAACCCTTGGGTGAATTGGAATTTGAAAAGGCGGTGGAGATTTTTTCCGAAACGGTGAAAATCGCCGAAAAATATAAACCCGACCTTTATATCATTGAAACCATGAACGATTCTTACGAAACAAAGGCGGCGGTACTTGCGGTTAAGGAAAATTCCGACTTACCCGTATTCGTAAGCAATGTTTTTGACGAAAGCCACCGACTTTTAACGGGAGCCGATGGGAAGACCATGATAGCCACCCTTGAAGGTCTGGGTGTTGATGCCGTAGGTATGAACTGTTCTCTGGGCCCTGTGCAGATGAAAGAAATTGCAAAGGAATATGCCCGTTATTCCTCACTTCCCGTTATGGTAAGTCCCAACGCAGGTCTGCCCGTAATGAAGAACGGAAAAACCGTTTTTGACGTTTCCCCGGAGGAGTTTGCTCTTTGTATGAGAGAAATTGCCCTTTCGGGTGTGCAGATTCTCGGCGGTTGTTGCGGCACCACCCCCGAATACATCAGGGCTACGGTTCAGAAAACCAAAGACGTACCCTTCGTTCCGCAGAGTGAAAAGAATTATACCGTTGTTTCCTCTTATGCCCAAGCCGTTACAATCGGCGACTGCCCCGTTTTAATCGGCGAAAGAATAAACCCCACAGGTAAGCCGAAATTCAGACAGGCACTTCGTGACGGTGATATGGATTATATCGTAAACGAGGGCATAAGTCAGCAGGAAAAGGGAGTGCATATTCTTGACGTGAATGTGGGTCTTCCTGAAATTGACGAGGATAAAATGCTCGTCGGTGCCGTCAAGGCTTTGCAGGCGGTATCAACACTGCCCTTGCAACTTGATACGGTGAAAATTTCCGCCATGGAAAAGGCAATGCGTATTTACAACGGAAAACCCCTTATCAACTCCGTTAACGGCAAAAAGGAAAGTATGGATGCAGTTCTGCCTCTTGTGAAGAAGTACGGCGGCACGGTTATTGCTCTTACCATTGACGAAAAGGGGATTCCCGAAACTGCTCAGGGCAGATGGCTTATTGCAGAAAAAATAATCAAAGAATGTGAAAAATACGGCATTAAGAAAAAGGATATTATCGTTGACCCTCTTGCAATGACGGTGTCTTCCGACAATCAAAGCGGCAGGGTGACTCTTGAAGCGGTGAAACTTATTAAAGAAAAATCGGGAGTTAAAACAAGTCTCGGCGTTTCGAATATATCCTTCGGTCTGCCGAACAGAGATATAATAAACTCCCACTTTTTCACTATGGCACTTACAATGGGTCTTGACTGTGCCATAATGAATCCCTACTCTCTTTCCATGATGGAGAGTTATCACAGTTTCAAGGCTTTGCAGGGTATTGATGAAAACTGTGCAGAGTATATAGGTTTTGCTTCCCTTCTTAAAAAAGAGAGCGTAACGGTTGAAGAGATAAAAGCACAAGAAGATAAAGAAGCAAACGGGCTTGTTGCGGCAATTGTCAAGGGCTTAAAATCCTGTGCCTTTACCTGTGCCGATGAGATGACCGAAACGGCAGAGCCTCTTGAAATAATAAACGAATATATTGTACCTGCTCTTGATAAAGTGGGCAAAGCTTTTGAAGAAAAGAAGATGTATCTTCCCGAACTTTTAATGAGTGCCGAGGCGGCTTCCAAGGCTTTCGAAGCGGTTAAAGCAAAAATGCAGGGAAAAAGCGAAGAAAAAGGCGAAATTATCCTTGCCACCGTTAAGGGCGACATTCACGACATCGGTAAAAACATCGTAAAGGTACTGCTTGAAAATTACGGCTACAAGGTCATTGATTTGGGCAAAGACGTTGCCCCCGAAACCGTGCTTGAGAAGGCGAGGGAAAGAAAGGTAAAACTTGTCGGTTTAAGTGCTCTTATGACAACTACAACGGCGGCTATGGAAGAAACGGTGAAACTTCTGAAAAAAGAACTGCCTCAAGTTAAAACCGTTGTGGGCGGTGCAGTTTTAACAAAGGAGTATGCCCGAATGATTGGCGCTTCGTACTATGCAAAAGATGCTATGGAAACAGTACGCTATGCCGAAAAGGTTTTCTGTGAAAAATGAGATACGAAAATATAGTCAAGGGCAAGTTTGTTAAAAGGCTTAACCGTTTTGTTGCCGAGGTGGAAATTGACGGCGAAAAACTTCTCTGCCATGTTAAAAACACGGGCAGATGCCGTGAACTTCTGAAAGAGGGCGTTACGGTTTACCTTGAAAAAAGCAGCAACGCCCAAAGGAAATATCAGTATTCCCTCGTAAGTGTAAGAAAGGGTGAAAGGCTTGTCAATATGGACTCCCAGGCACCCAATAAAGCGGTATATGAGTTTCTTAAAAGCGGACGGCTCTTTGAAAACATCACTTTTATAAAGCCTGAAAGCACTTATAAAAAGTCACGCTTTGACTTTTATGCGGAATACGGCGGAAAAAAGGCTTTTATTGAGGTGAAGGGTGTTACTCTCGAAAATGACGGTGTGGTATCTTTCCCCGATGCACCGACGGAAAGAGGCGCAAGGCATCTTGAAGAACTCTGCGAATGCATAAAAGAGGGGTATGAGGCTCATATTTTCTTTGCCGTACAGATGAAAGATGTGCTTTATTTTACACCCAACGGTGAAAATGACCCTAAATTTAAACTTGCTTTGCTGAAAGCGGCAGGGCAGGGGGTAAAGATACACGCTTTCGATTGCTTTGTTACGGAAAAGGAAATGGTAATTGCCGAAAAAGTTAAGGTTATTTTTGAGTAAAAATCTGTTGATAAAACGGCGGATTTATGTTATCATACTATTAACAGTGTTAAATATCTCATCTGAAAGGTATATATATGAGTTTTAAAAGTAAAAAAGTTTTCGTTTTATTAACGGTTGTTGTTCTGACGTTCAGTTTTGCATTGCCCTGCTTTGCATCTTCGGCAGAAGATTTGCAAAAGGGAGAAAAGATGCTGATGTCTGTTTCTTACAGAGGCGATACGGCTTCTTATCCCGAAAATTCTCTTGAAGCAATCCGCAGTGCCGAAAAAATCGGTGCGGATATGGTAAGCGTTGGTGTGCAGAAAACTGCCGACGGAGTTTACGTCCTCTCTGAAGATGAAACAATGGCAAATTTCTGCAACGCACCTTACGGCAGGGTGGCGGAAATAACATACAGTCAGTTGAAAAACTATAATCTCTATGACAATTCGGGAAATCTCACAAAGTATGAAATTGCAACACTTTCCCAAGCGATGAAAAAAGCAAAGGATATTATTCTCATTCTTGACGTTTCCTGGGAAGAAAGAGAAGGTATTTACGAACTTATCCTTGCAGAAGATGCTCTCTCAAGAGTTTTCATACGCACAAATGAGTCTGCACGTACCGTAAGGGATTGGGTTGAAAGTAAAACAGAAAAGCCCGTCGTAATTGCTGTTTATGACGGCAATATAGTCTTTAACGAAATTTCACACTTTAACATTGTCAGTGACCTCGGTATGCCTCTCGTGCAGTACCAGAGTAAAAACTATTTCAACGTTATGTACGGTGAATTTGTATACAAGAGATTTTTCTTTGAAAATGCACCGAAGGTCATCGCTCCTATGTATGATGCAGACCTCTGCGGTCAAAGAGGCGACTGCGAAAGTTATTGGAGTGAACTTATTGAAAAAGGTTTCAGTGTGATTGAAACTAACAATATTTCTTCTCTTGTTTCATATATTGAAAGTGTGGAGGACGAAAAAGAAGAACTTCTCACACTTGCTGAGAAGGCATCGAATATTGACCTTTCACCCTATTCGCAGATTTGCAGAGATAACCTGAAAGTTTCTCTGGAGGAAGCCAAAGCCGCCGTCAGCGGTATCGCTTCTCTTGACAGGGTGCAGCAGAGCCGTTCAGCGCTTCTTCTTGCCATGAACGAACTTAATATCAAAGAGGGTGAAGACAGTCAGGTCGGTGCCCTTAATATTACTGCAGGTAAGGTTATTGCCGCAATAGTTGTGGGCATTTTCATCCTTGCCGCCCAGGTTTATGTACACAAAATGCAGAAGGAGAAAAAGAGATAAATCCTGCATTGAATATTTCTTTAAAGGAGGAATCACTGTGAAAACAAAGGAAAAAACATGGTTGCCGAAAGCAAAAACTCCTGAAGAAGCGGGCGTATCCTCAAAAGAGGTACAGGCTTTTATCGACCACTGTGAAAAAGCAGGTAAAGAACTTCATTCTTTTATGGTTATCCGTCACGGAAAAATTGCCTGCGAAGTTTACAAAGAGCCTTTCTCAAGGGAATATAAGCATATGATGTATTCCGTCAGCAAATCCTTCACCTCAACAGCAATAGGCTTTGCAATTTCAGAGGGCTATTTCGACGTTGAAACAAGATTCGTTGACATTTTCCCCGAGGCAAGAGGCGAAAAAGAAGACCAATATCTTGAAGAAATGACCGTAGAAGATTTGCTTACAATGAGAAGCGGTCTGTCTGTCAGCATTTTCCTTGACAAAACAAAGGACAGATGGTTTAAGGACATTCTTAATTCTCCCTGGGTTTCCGAACCGGGCACGGAATTTCTTTACATAAGCGAAAATATGTATCTTCTTTGCTGTATTATCCATAAAGTGACGGGTATGACGGTTATTGATTACCTCAGGCCCCGTCTGTTTGAGCCCTTGGGCTTCGGCGATGTTTTCTGGGAAACCTGTCCCCGAGGTGTTGAGGCAGGCGGTTGGGGTCTTATGATAAGTATGGAAGACCTTGCAAAGTATATTTATTGCTATCAGCAGATGGGTAAGTTCGGCGGTAAGCAGATAATTCCTGAAGAATGGGTAAGAGTTTCAACGGCTTACCACGCAGACAATTCCGCATCCAATAAGGAACGGGATTCAAAAGTGGGTTACGGCTACTGCTTCTGGAGAAATCAGGGCTATGAAAACTCCTACCGTGCCGACGGTATGTTCTGTCAGTTCGGCATAGTTTTTGAGGACCTTGATGCTTGTTTTATTTCCCTTGGCGGTGAAGTTTTCGAGCAGGGAATGCGTGATGTTATATGGGAACACTTCCCCAAGGCGTTTATTGAGCCTGACAAAAAGGCGGAAAGCGTACCCATTTCCATCAAACCCTATAAAAAGGCTCCCGTAAAGCCTCGTTCATTGGCTCTTGAAAGCAGAATTGCAGAAAAGAAAATCAAATTCAGAAAGCCCATTGCTGTTAATCTTGCAGGTTATCCCGTCAGCGTAGTTCCTCTGCCTGCACTTTTCATGGAAAGTGACAAGGCAGGTAACATCAGTGAAGTTACTTTCCGTTTCGGTGATAACGATATGTATATGACATGGGTTGAGGGGGACGAAGTAAACACGGTAAACATCGGCCTTGACGGTGAATACCGTTGGAGTAATATCATAATCGGTCAGATTCCTTACACAGCCTGCAGTACGGGTTGCTGGAACACGGAAAATGAACTTGAGGTACATATAAGATGCATTGAAGTTGTTGCGGAAAGAATAATCAACTTCAAATTCAACGGTGACAATGTTATTATGAAACCGTCGTCAAACCCCGATATGGGCGTTATGGCAGATACACTCAAAGAAACCGTTAAGGATGTTATCAAACAACCTGTTGTGCAGTCGGCTGTAAGTAAGGCGATACCGAAAATCGTGCCCCTTGTCGATGCGGTACAGAGAGGTAAAATTCGGGTTGAAACTGCAGGACGCAGAAGATAATTAAGATAAAAAAATCAGGAGGAAAATATGCTTTTGAAAGTTTTATTCGGTCTTGCCCTTGCGGCAGAGTTTGTTACGGTGCCAATGTTCCTTAAATATTATTGGCCCAAGAAATGCAAACAGTCACTTCTCTTTAAAATGTTAAGCGCAACACTTTTCGTTGCCATAGGATTTCTCGCTTTGAAAATTTCGGGAAACGCCACACCTTACGCAACTTACATAATGTGGGGACTTGTTCTCGGGTGGATAGGAGATTTCTTCCTTCATTCACTTTCAGACAGCAGACTTCATTTTGTTATAGGCTTCCTTTCGTTTCTTGCAGGTCACTTCGTTTATATTGCAGGTTTTCAGAAAGCAATTGAAAGGACCTATCCTTCATCGTCATTCTTTGAATGGTATGAGATTCTGTGTGTAGTTCTTTCTGTAGGAATATATTTGGCTATATTTGTTGCAAGAAAACTTATAAAGGAAAAAATCCTTTATCCTGCATTTATCGTGTACGGTGCGATTCTTTCCACCATGCTTGTTAAAACTTTCAGATATGCAATCGGCGAATGGGTATACGGCACAAATGACCACGTTCTTGCGGTTTTTCTGACAATGGTACTCGGAGCGGTGTTGTTTACGGTTTCCGATGCGCTTTTAGGAGTTATTATTGCAAAAGGCGAAAACAAACGAATCGCCAGAATTATCAACATTGTAACTTATTTTGCCGCACAGGTGCTTATCGGTTGCAGTATCTTCTTTGTAAGAGCAAGTATACCTCTTTATTAAAATGCAAATCTGCCATCTTTGAAGGTGGCAGATTTTTTATAGTGTAATATTTTGATACAGTCGGGGGAAGTGAGCAATTTTTTGCTTTAGTGAACGGTTGGCAACAAAAAGGTAAATTGGAAGTTATCGCATTATTCGTAGGGCTCGGCGCCTCGACGAGCCGTTAAATTACGCATAGCTTTGCGGACAGCCGAGGACGTCTGTCCCTACGAATGTTGAGTTGAGTTGCTCGTCAAATTCTCATTTATCAAACTGATTATATCACGTATAATCTGTAATTACAATCTGGTGCTGGGGTCAACAAAAAATCAATGCGAAGCATTGTATATCATCAATTCCGAAGGAATTGCATATCATC
>CAYNIN010000061.1:0-10387 GCA_964397395.1 uncultured Faecalibacterium sp. | reverse complement strand
GGTCAAAACTTGCTGTTTTTCGTCAAAATTTTCAAAATCGCCTGCAAATCCAGCAATTATATGACTTAAAACCCCTTTTGTGTTATTATACCGCACCTCTTTGTTCCGGGGACAAAATCTGTTGCATTTTGAGTGTTTCTGTGATACAATGGCAATACTGTTTTCAGTTGATTTTATGCTCAATATGATGATTTTCAAATAGTATAAAAATATCCGTAATGCTTTTTAAATATATATTTTATCGAATATATACTTTGTTTTGTGAGGTTGGAAGTTCTATGACTAATTTTAAAAAAGACAACTTCATTAAATTTATAAAATTAAGTCTGTCGGGCATTTTCATCGGTGTCCTCGGCGGTTTTGTGGGAGGATGCTTTGCATATATTTTATCCGTCGTAACGAGCACCCGTGAAACTGCCCCTCGACTTATTTGGCTGTTACCTCTGGGAAGTATCGCAACAGTTGCTTTATACCGTGCTTTCCGTATGGAAGATTACAGCGGTGCAAATAAAATAATCAAGTGCCTTGAAAAAAAGGAACCCGTCAGACCTGTATCGGCTCCCCTTGTTTTCATTTCTGCTGCCGTTACCCATCTTTTCGGCGGCTCGGCAGGACGTGAAGGTGCCGCCCTTCAGTTAGGCGGTGCCGGTGCATCTGCCCTGTGTGATGTTTTCGGGCTGAAAAACGATGAACGCACGGTATTTATTATAAGCGGTATGAGTGCCGTTTTTGCCGGCGTATTCGGTACGCCTCTTACTGCCGCATTTTTTATGCTGGAGTTCAGGCGGGATAAAAAAATATTCCCCTTATCAGTTCTGCCCTGCTTTGCTTCGGCTCTTACTGCGGCAAAAATATCTTCTCTTATGGGTACGGAAAAGGAAACGGCAATTTTCACTTCGCCCTTTCCCTTTACGGTTTCCGCTACCGCAAAAGTTCTTCTCTTATCTTTTATGATAAGCATACTCGGCGCACTTATGTGCTTTGTTTTCCGTAAAGCAGAATTTCTTGCAAAAAAGTTTATTTCCAATCCTTTTATCCGAGGTGTCGCAGGGTCTGTTGTTTTAATTCTTCTGACTATACTCGTCGGTGATATGCGTTACAGCGGCTCAGGAATGCACATGGCTCTTGGCGCCGTGGCAGGAAAGGCCGATTGGTATGATTTTATACTAAAAATTATCTTTACTGCCGTTACCCTTTCGGCAGGTTTCAGAGGCGGAGAAATCGTTCCCACCTTCTGCATAGGGGCAACTTTCGGATGTTTCTTTGGCGGTATTTTAGGCTTGGATGCAGGTTTTGCGGCGGCGCTGGGATTGATCGGCTTGTTCTGCAACGCCACAAGCAGTCCGATAAGTGCGGTTGTTCTCGCCATTGAGATGTTTGGATTTTACCTTTTCCCCTATACTGTTCCTCTTTGCCTTATCACCTGGCTTTTTTCGGGAAAGCACGGTTTGTTCTGCGGCAGATTTTTCAGTTCTCCGCTTTTGAGGTTGATTGAAAAGAAGGGTAAATATAATATTAAATAGTTAAAAGCGGAGTGATTTTGCTCCGCTTCTCTTATCCCCTTCAGGTCATCTTTAACCTTTCAACATTTTTCAATAACTCCGCAGGCAATCTTTTCTCCCGAATTTCCTGCAGGCTGACTCATCAAATCATCTGCACCCGAATGTATGATTACGGTTTTGCCGATAACGTCCCACAGGCAGAACCCTTTTGTAAGAAAAACCGACAAGGCATAACCGTCATAGGAAAACAGCGGCGGCATATCCCCTGCGTGATAGGGGTGCATGGTGTTTTCGGGGTTGTAGTGCCCTTTGGACTCGTAGAAATCGCCTTTGCAGTTTTCCTTGCAGGAAGTACCTTCGTGAATGTGAAAAGCGAAAACTCCCTTTTTTTCGCAATTATCGGGCAGACATTTTATTTCACTTGCAACAACGGTACCGCAATCGGTCTGATAAAGCCGAAGGGTACCGTTAATTTTAGGATATTTACTGCCGCCGCATATTTTTGCTTTGGCATCGGGAGTTTTTGAAAGCACGGTCGAAAGATTGAACATAGTATCACCCTTTTTATGTTGATACTGCATTATATGCTCAATTGATAACAGACGTTACTTTGAATAAACCGCCTCTTTGAGTTGATTCATTGCTTTTTCAACTATACTTCTCGGGCAGGCAAGTACAACTCTCTGGAACTGTCGGGCAATTTCACCGAAAATGTCCCCTGCGTCAAGCCAGAGTTTTGCTTTGTTTATGATAAGGTCATTGAGCCCCTCTTTATCAAGACCCAGACCCGAACAGTCAAGCCAGGCAAAATAGGTGCCTTCGGGCTCTACAAGTTTAATCTGCGGTATGTTTTCTTTGAGGAAAGAGCGAACATAATCGAGGTTTCCTCTGATGTAATCTCTGCACTCTTTTGCCCATTCTTCGCCGCCCTCGTATGCCGCCTTACAGGCAACAAGACCAAGGTTTGCAGAGCAAGTGTAACCCGAAGCGTCAATTTCACGTTGATACTTCTGCCTTGTTTCTTCGCCCTCAATAAATATGTTTGACACCTGCAGACCTGCAAGGTTAAAGGTTTTGCTCGGTGCGGTACAAACCACCGTTCTGTCTGCCATTTCGGGTACGGCAAGGGTGAAGACGGTATGTTCGTGTCCTTCCCAGGTGAAGTCGCAATGTATTTCGTCGGCTACAACATAAACGCCGTACTTTTTGCAGACAGCGCCGAGTTTTCGGAGTTCCTCTTTTGTCCAAACTCTGCAAACGGGGTTGTGAGGGGAACAGAGGATAAAGAGTTTTACGTTGTTTTCTTTTATCTTCTTTTCAAAATCATCAAAGTCGATTTCGTACTTTCCGTCTTTATATACGAGAGGGCTTTCAATTATATTTCTTTCGTTATTTCTGATAACGTTATAGAAGGGATAGTAAACGGGAGGCTGAATGATAACGTTGTCGCCTTTTTCCGTATAGGCTCTTACCGCCATGGCAAGTGCGTAGACAACACCGGGAGTTTTAATGAGCCATTCTTCCTTTGTTTCCCAGCCAAAGTGCTTTTTAAACCAGGCGGAAACCGTATCAAAATAGTCACTTTTCACCTGACTGTAACCGAAAATGCCAAGGTCAACGCTTTTCTGTAAAGCCTCGGTTACGCAGTCGGGCACACGGAAATCCATATCCGCAACCCACATGGGAAGTACATCTTCGGGAAGTGAATTTTCTGCGGCAAAATCGTGTTTTAAACTGTTGGTGTTTTTTCTGTCAATTACTTTATCGAAACTGCTCATTGTCTTTCTCCTTTTGTTTTCGATATTGTTATTTAAAAGTATATCACTTAAAATTTTCTCTGTCAATTAAGAGTGACGAATATAATCCGAATGTGTTGCCGACGGATTTCTGCCGTTTCAAGTTCACTTGCATTAAAATAAATCCGACGGTACAATCTGAAAGCAAATCAGCGAAAGGAATAAACTTTATGAAAATTGCAGTCACTTGCGAAAGCCCGAACGTTATAGATACTGACAAAAAGGGTCACGGCGCCCTTGCCGATTTTTTTGTGAATCTCGGTGTAAAGGTGCTCAATTTTAAAGGCAAAACGTAACAGAGGCAAACAAAAAGGCGGTTACTTTTTTCAACAAGCAACTGCCTTTTTTTATTTTTATTCGATTTCTGCAATTACTTCAATTTCAACAAGAGCGTTCTTGGGTAATGTCTTAACAGCGACACAACTTCTTGCAGGAGCACTTGTAATGTACTGTGAGTAAACTGCGTTGAAGTCTGCAAAGTCTGCCATATCGGCAAGGAAACAGGTTGTCTTGATGATTTTATCGTAGGATGTACCTGCTTGGGCAAGGATAGCGCCAACATTTTTGAGAGCCTGAGTTGCCTGGTCTGTGATTGTTGTGCCAACGAGTTCACCGTTTTCGGGGTTCATACCGAGTTGACCTGATGAATAAAGAATGTTTCCGCAGATAATACCCTGGGAATAAGGCCCGATTGCAGCAGGTGCATTTTTAGTTGCAACTTTTTTAAGCATAATAATTCTCCTTAAGAATAAAGTTTTATAGACTTTTTATAAACTGTTCTGCCGCTCTGGGTGAACGGCTTCCTTTTTTAAGAGCAAAGGCTTCCGCCTTTATGTCGAGTTCCTGCAAACTCAGAGTGATACCCTTTCTCTGTGCAAGAGCATGAACAATATCAAGATAAAGAATTTTATTGGGTTTCTGAAAATATACCACAAGACCAAAACGCTCGGACAGAGATAAAAGTTCCTGCATTGTATCGTTGCGGTGCACGTCGTCACCGCCTCTTTCGGAGAAACTTTCTTTCACTATGTGACGGCGGTTGCTTGTTGCATAGATAACCGCATTGGGTGCCTTTGCCGTGGCAGAGCCTTCAAGAGCCGCCTTGAGCATTGAAAAGCAGTCATCATTTTTGTTAAAGGAAAGGTCATCAATGAAGATGATAAACTTCAAAGGATTGCCTGCAATTTTTCCCATAACTTTCGGCAGAGAGAAAAGTTGGTCTTTTCTGATTTCGATGAGCCTTACACCCTCTTTGGCAAAGTGATTAACGCAAGCCTTCACCGTTGAGGATTTACCCGTTCCTGCATCGCCGCAAAGAAGTACATTCGCCGCATCCTTGCCCCGACAGAGTGCTTTGGTATTTTCCATCACCTTTTCTCTTTCTCTGTCATAACCAACAAAGTTTGAAAGATCTATCGAGTCGGCAGAATTTACGGGTACTATCTCATCATTTTCAACTCTGAACATTATATCCGAAGCAAAAATGCCGTAACCGAGAGCAGAAATATTCTCGGTTCTTTCTCTGTAAAGGGATACGAAGTCCGTTTCCTCATTATCAAACTGCGGAATATATCCCTTGTAGTCAGTACCTTTCCAGAGTTTTTCGGGAGTAAGACGGGAAAGAACACTGAAAAGTTCAAGTTCCTTTTCCGCATTTGCTTTAACCGAAGCAGAAATATCTTCTCCTTTGGCAAGGGCTACGATATAAATATTCTCATCCTGACAGACCGCCTTTTTGAGAAAATCGGAAAAGCAGTTGCCGCTTTCTGAAAGCGAATAGACAAAGTCACCGTAAAGAGCGATTTTTTCTCTTTCGTTTGCGTCGCAGGAAAGAAACTTCAGAAGTGACTTAATCTCTTTTCTTTCGAGAAGACCTCTGAAAACACTGAGTGCGGAAAGTCTGCAGGAAAGAAGATAATTGTCCGTGGTCATTATAGAAAACCTCTTTTAAAATTCGTTGATAACTGCACCTTTATCGGCAGAGGAAACAATCTTTGCATAACGAGCAAGATAACCCTTGATGTCAGTCTTGACTTTAAGGGCAGTATTTGCCTTACGTTTTTCGATTTCTTCTTCTGAAACGCAGAGTTCAATTTTATATTCGGGAATATTGATTGAAATAATATCGCCGTTTTCAACATAAGCGATAAGACCGCCTCTTACGGCTTCGGGGGATACGTGACCGATTGATGCACCTCTTGTGGCACCTGAAAATCTGCCGTCGGTGATAAGTGCAACGTCTTTGTCAAGTCCCATACCTGCAATTGCGGAGGTAGGTGAAAGCATTTCTCTCATACCCGGGCCGCCTGCGGGACCTTCGTAACGGATAACAACAACGTCACCCTTGACGATTTCGCCTGCGTAGATTGCCTTGATTGCTTCTTCTTCGCTGTTATAAACCTTTGCGGGCCCTTTATGTACGAGCATTTCGGGAGCAACGGCACTTCTTTTAACAACGCAGCCGTCGGGAGCAAGGTTACCTCGGAGAACGGCAATACCGCCGGTTTTTGAATATGGGTTATTGGTAGTACGGATAACTTCGGGATTTTTGTTTACTGCCGAGGCAATATTTTCACCCATCGTTTTGCCCGTTGCCGTCATAACAGAGGTGTCGAGAAGACCGATGTCTGCAAGCTGCTTGAGTACGGCGTAGACACCGCCTGCTTCGTTGAGGTCTTCCATATAAGTGGGGCCTGCAGGAGCAAGGTGGCAAAGGTTGGGGGTCTTTTCGCTGATTTCGTTTGCCATATCAAGATTGATTTCAATACCGCACTCGTTGGCAATTGCAGGAAGGTGAAGCATACTGTTGGTACTGCAGCCAAGAGCCATATCAGCAGTCAGAGCGTTTCTGAAAGCGGCAGGAGTCATAATGTCACGGGGCTTAATGTCCTTTTTGAGAAGTTCCATAACCGCCATACCTGCGTGCTTTGCAAGTTCAATTCTCCGGGAGTAAACTGCAGGAATTGTGCCGTTGCCTTTAAGTCCCATACCGAGAACTTCCGTAAGGCAGTTCATTGAGTTAGCCGTATACATACCTGAACAGGAACCGCAGGTGGGGCAGGTGTTTTCTTCGCAGATACGGAGTTGATTTTCGTCAATTTTACCTGCAGAATAAGCACCGACAGCCTCAAACATACTTGAAAGGCTTGTCTTCTTGCCGTCAACACGGCCTGCCAGCATAGGCCCGCCTGAAACGAAAACAGTGGGAATATTAAGTCTTGCCGCAGCCATAAGAAGACCGGGAACATTTTTATCACAGTTAGGAATCATAACAAGGGCATCAAAGCCGTGAGCACGTACCATTGCTTCCGTTGAGTCGGCAATAAGATCCCTTGTAACAAGAGAATATTTCATACCTGTGTGACCCATGGCAATACCGTCACAAACGGTAATTGCAGGGAACATAATGGGAGTACCCCCTGCCATTGCGACGCCTATTTTAACTGCATCGGCGATTTTGTCAAGATTGATATGACCGGGCACAATTTCATTATAAGATGAAACGATACCGACAAGAGGTCTTTCCTGTTCTTCCTTGGTAAGACCTAAAGCGTGATAAAGTGAACGGTGAGGAGCATTCTGAAAACCGTCAACGATTGTATCTTTAACCATAGTCTTTTTCCTTTCTCAAAAAGGGCTATGCCACAACTGTGCAGAGCCCTTTGAATTACATTATTTAGTTATTGATAAGTTTGTCTTCGTCACTCCAGGAGTAGAGTTTACGGATTTCCTTACCTACAACTTCGGAGGGATGTTCGGAAGCAATCTTTCTCATAGCATTGAAGTGTACCTGTGAACCTGCATCGGACATATCAAGAAGGAATTCTTTTGCAAAGGAGCCGTCCTGAATATCCTTGAGGACTTTCTTCATAGCCTTCTTTGTTTCTTCTGTGATAATCTTGGGGCCTGTGATATAGTCACCGTATTCAGCGGTATTGGAAATTGAATATCTCATACCTTCAAAACCGCTCTGGTAAATAAGGTCAACGATGAGTTTCATTTCGTGGATACATTCAAAGTATGCGTTTCTGGGGTCATAGCCTGCTTCTGTAAGGGTTTCGAAACCTGCCTGCATAAGTGCGCAAACACCGCCGCAAAGAACTGCCTGCTCACCGAAAAGGTCAGTTTCGGTTTCAGTTCTGAAGTTTGTTTCAAGAACACCTGCACGGGCACCGCCGATGCCGAGAGCGTAAGCAAGAGCAATGTCGAGTGCATCGCCTGTTGCATCCTGTTCAACAGCAACAAGACAAGGAACGCCCTTACCTGCCTGATATTCGCTTCTTACGGTGTGACCGGGACCCTTGGGAGCGATCATAACAACGTTAACATTCTTGGGAGGTTTAATGCAACCGAAGTGAATGTTGAAGCCGTGAGCAAAAGCGAGAGTTTTGCCTTCCGTGAGGTTGGGCTCAATGCTTTCCTTATAAAGTTTAGCCTGCTTTTCGTCGTTAATGAGAATCATAATCATATCTGCATTCTTTGCAGCATCTGCCGATGTCATAACTTTAAGGCCCTGGGCTTCTGCCTTTGCCCAACTCTTGCTGCCTTCGTAAAGACCGACGATAACGTCAACGCCGCTGTCTTTAAGGTTAAGAGCGTGAGCGTGACCCTGTGAGCCGTAACCGATGATGGCAACGGTTTTGCCTTCAAGTTTTGCAAGATTACAATCCTGCTGATAGTAAATATTCTGCATAATAAAAACTCCTTTTATATTAAGTAAATTATTTGTTTATTCCTGACTGTTCATAGTCTTTGCGCCTCTTTCGATAGCCACGATACCCGTTCTGCACATTTCAAGAATGCCCAAAGGTTTCATAAGTTCGATAAAGGCATCAATTTTAAGAGGATCACCTGTCAGTTCAACGCTCATTGCCTTGGTTGAATAGTCGATGATTTTTGCTCTGTATATCTCCGAAGCCGCCATGATGTCACTTCGGCTTTCGGGGGTATATTTAACTTTGATGAGAAGAAGTTCTCTTTTGATGGCATCGCTTTCTTCAAGAAGCTGAACCTGCTTTACGTTAAAGAACTTTTTGAGTTGACTGATAAACTGATCCCTCATATTTTCGTCACCTGTTATTGTAATGGTGATTCTTGAAAACTTGGGATCTTCAATTTCGGCAACGGAGAGAGCATCAATGTTGAAGCCTCTGCGGGTAAACATACTTGTTACCCTTGTCAGTACGCCGGGTTTATTGTCAACGAGAACTGCAATTACAAACTTACTCATTTCTGTTCCTCCTGCAAATCAACCTCAACGATAATATCTTCAACAGAGCCGCCCGGAGGAAGCATGGGAAGAACAAACTCGTCCATATTTATGAGGGTATCAATGAGATAAACTCCCTTACCCGTCATAGCCTCTTTGAAAGCACTTTCAAATTCTTCGGTGGCGGAAACTCTGATTCCTTTTGCACCGAAAGCATCGGCAAGTTTAACGAAGTCTGTCTTCCTGCCGAGAACAGTGCTTGAATATCTCTTTCCGAAGAAAAGAGTCTGCCACTGACGAACCATACCGAGAACGCCGTTATTCACAAGAACGATTACTACGGGCAAGTCATAGGAAACTGCCGTTGCAAGTTCGTTAAGGTTCATACCGAAAGAGCCGTCACCGGTAACGAGTACGGTTTTCTGATTTTCCGCAACAGCGGCGCCGATTGCAGCACCCAGACCATAACCCATCGTGCCGAGTCCGCCTGAAGAAACGAAACGTCGGGGAGCCTTGAAGTTAACGTACTGTGCCGCCCACATCTGATGCTGACCGACGTCGGTAGCAACAGCAGTGTTATCGTTTTTGTATGTATTGATGATGTCAAAAATCTTTTCGGGAGTCAGAGCATCGCCCGACATCTCACGGGCTTTTTCAGCAATTGCCCTTTCTTCCTTTTTAAGATTTTCAACATGGGAAACCCATTGAGGTCTTTTCTTTTCTTCCGTAAGGGCGAGGATTCTTTCAAGAGAATCTCTGACATCTCCTTTGACGCCCACATCAGCATAAACGTTTTTACCGATTTCAGAGCCGTCAATTTCAAGATGAATAATCTTTGCACCTGTTGCAAATTTTGCGGTGTTACCCGTTGCTCTGTCACTGAATCTGACACCGATACCGATAATTAAATCGCAATCTTTCTGCGCAATTGAAGAAGCATAGTGTCCGTGCATACCCTGCATACCGAGATACCTTTCGTTATCGGTGGGTATGAGAGAAAGTCCCATAAAGGTTGAGCCGATATAGCCGTCGATTTTATCTGCAAGTTCGAGAACTTTTTCGCCGAGTTTCTGACCTACGGCACCGCCGCCGATATATATGTAAGGTCTTTCGCAGGAACTGATAAGTTCTGCGGCTTTTTCAATATAAATATCCTTTGCCTTTTTGCTTTCGAACGGCTCTGCAACTTCCTTTTTTTCATACTCGGCAACTGCAATCTGAACATTCTTCGGAATGTCAATGAGTACGGGGCCCGGTCTTCCTGACTTTGCGATAACAAAGGCCTCACGGATTGTGTCTGCAAGTTCATTTACATCTGTTACAAAGTAGTTATGTTTTGTAATGGGGAGAGTGACACCTGTTATGTCAATTTCCTGAAAACTGTCTTTACCCACAAGGTTCATGGGAACATTACCCGTAATTGCAACCATTGGCACAGAGTCAAGCATAGCCGTTGCAATACCTGTTACAAGATTTGTTGCACCGGGGCCCGATGTTGCAATAACAACGCCAACCTTGCCTGTAACTCTTGAGTAACCGTCGGCAGCGTGAGATGCGCCTTGTTCGTGAGCCGTGAGAACATGATTGATTCTGTCACTTGCTTTGTAAAGAGCATCGTAAATATTAAGCACCTGACCTCCGGGATAGCCGAAAACGTCAGTCACACCCTGCTCAATAAGGGTTTCAATAACAATTTCTGAGCCGGTTAATTTCATTTTTACTAACTCCTGTGTTTTACTGATTTAAATTTTTAAAATATGAGAAATATTATACACCTATGAAGGTTAGTTTGTCAATAAAATATTATCAACTTTGTTCCGATAACAGTCTGCGTTGTAAATAGATGTGACCCATTTTTGTTAAAAAATAAAGTCAAAGTA
>CAYNIN010000060.1:0-10669 GCA_964397395.1 uncultured Faecalibacterium sp. | reverse complement strand
AATCTTCGGGTAGTTTTGCTGTTTAAGTAATTAAACGTAGTTGAAAAGAGATTTGATTAAGTCGAAAAGTTTCTGGATAAGGGCTGTAATATCTTCCCAGAACATCATGAGTGACCAATCGGGCTCCTGAATTTCTTCTGTGCTGTTTACGGCGTTGTTTTCTTCTGTCATAACTTAATCCTCCATTATTATTGTACTTAAATTATATACTCAAGTTTACATTTTGTCAACATTATTATTTGTTGTTTTCGACTTTCAGCGCCAAAACGGTAATGTCATCTCCCATGCTTTGCAGATTGCGAAGCCTTGCAAGAGAGGCAATATGACCTGCAAGATCGTTCATATTGTTGGTGCTCCAGGCAAGAAGTTCGTCGTTTATCCAGGCACAGTCACCGTTGGTAACTCCGTCAGAAACGAGGAGGACTATATCTCCACGCATAAGTTTTTTCTGTGACACTGATACGGCGGTATCTTTTAAAATACCCAAAGGCATAGATATCTTTTCAATAACCGTAACCTCGTCGCCCTGCCTTATGAAACTTGCGGCGGCACCTGCCTTATAGAAGTAAGCGGCACCCGAAAAGGTGTTTATCTCAACGGCATCAACCGTTGAAGTTGATTCATCGGTTGACTTCATAATTAGGGCTGAATTGACAATTCTGATTGCAAGAGGAAAAGAAAAGCCGCAAGATACAAGTTGTGACAGAACCGAAACAGTAACATTGCTGTCCATCGCTGCCCTTGAGCCCGTACCCATTCCGTCGCTTATGAGGGCAACGGGGAAAGTTTCTCCCGAAAGAAAAAATGAGAAAGAGTCGCCGCATGGTTTATCGGCTTTAACGGGGTGCTGTGAAAAACCCGTTGATATTTTGTAAAGAGGCTTTTCTTCAAAATCAAGGCGGATAAAGAGTTCCGTTGTTTCGATGTCGGCGTCAAGAAACCGACGGTTTGTTATCTTTTCAAGAATTTTTTTTGCTTTTCTGACGGTGCTGTCCTTGGGTATATCCATAAAGTAAAGTTCTGCCCTCACTCTGCCTGATTCCGTAAAGCAATCGGCAGTGTCGGGAAATACACCGCCTTCGTTAAGTGCTGTTTTTATGTAGGCGGATTTTGCCGAATCTTTTGTTCGGCTTTCGGCGGCGGATTCGGACAGTTTGCAAAGGTAATCACCCATACCTGTAAACTGATCCGTAAGAAGTTGGCGCATCTCTTTTATTCTGCTTTTTGCCGTAAGGGCAGAAGCGTATGCAGGGTAGCAGGAAGAAATTGCCATACACATATCCTCATACCGTCGGCAATTGACGGCAAGACTGAGTTTTCCGCCTTTTCGGTTTTCTATTCCTGCAACCGATAAAATATCCGAAGCGGTGGTATCGAAATTTTTCTTCCAGCAATTCTGCTTTCTTTCACAACCGTAGCAGACTTTTTGTTGCAGAGAAGAAAAGAGTCGGTTAACCTCGGGGTTTATAACGGTGTCGAGTTTTTCGCTGACACTGCTAACCGTCTGAGCAACGGAATAAAGACTTTCACTTGCTCTTTTGATTTTACCGCTTACGGCAGGGCTTACAGGTGCATCTTTCTGCAAAGTGCTCTTGCCGATAAAATCCTGAAAACTGTTAATCTTAGAACGGGGGATAATGATAAAGCATGCAAATGCCACACAAGGTTCAACAAAGCAGACCCACATCTCTGAGGTGTCGGCAGCGAAAAAAGCAGAAAAGAGATAGACGAGAGTAAAGGAAATTGCGGTGGCAACCTGTCCCGAAGAAGCGAAAACACCCGAAAAAAATCCGCCGAGAACAAAGCAGGGGAAAAGGTGATTTCCGTCGGGGGTAAGGCAAAGGCTGGTGCCTATCAGAATACCTGCCACCGAGGAGAAAGTGACACCCTTATAAAGTGCCGTAAACATTAGAACGAGGCAGGCAAAAATTCTGCCGGGAGAAACCCCTTCAATCGTTATGCTGCTTACACACATAAGAAAGGTGCAAAGGCTGACGGCAAGGCAGAAAATATCTCTTCGGCAAAGGGAATATATACTGCGCTTATGAAGTTTTGTGCCAAAGGCAACCGAGAAAAAGTAAGAACAAGCAAGGGCGGCAAGGCTCTCTGCAGATAGATAAATTGCGGAAACTGCGGAAAAACCCACGTAAAAGAGATGGGCGATACCTGACAGCAGAAGGCAAAAAAATGCCGCCGCTGCCGTTAAAATTGACCCGTCTTCGCTCCCTTTTATTTTAAGAAGAATAAAACGAAAGAGTATGAGCAACGTCATGGCAACGGTGTATTTTATAGCCTCTGTTAAGGGATATGTAATAAGATAACCTATGCAACTTCCGATAAAGGCTCCAAGGCACTGACCGTAGGGTACGGCAGAAAGGAAGGCAACGGAAAAAGGTGAGAGCCCCTTTCCTTCGTCAAAGCAGGCAAAAGCAAAACCTGCCGTGAGTGACAAGAGGGATTTCAGTAAATATGAGCCGTTTTTTTCGTCTTCCTGAGGCTCATCGTATAAAATTTCGTCGGCATTTTCTTTTTGACTCGTTGCGGTTTTCATGGCAGATAAGTCCTTTCATTTTTTAATCTGCTATGATTATATTTTAAACGCCGTGAGAAAAAGCACACAATATGTAAAAAAAGACTCTCTTTCTTTTGAAGAAAAAGAGTCTTTTATTCAGCCTATATAAATATCTTTGACGTCTTTCATCATACGGATTGAATCAATCATAAGGTTGAAAGAGTCTGCGTCACGGGGAATAACAACTGCTTTTATTATCATGGAGTTATCTTTTTTTGTGTCAAGAATGCCGTCGGTGCAGACAAGTTCAAAAGAGAGCAGATTTGCACCGTATCGTTTGATAATCTGCGTAATATTCACCGAGTGTTGAGCAATGTTATCCGTCTGTATATAAATATTTTTTGGCGGATGCTTTTCAATAAGAAATCTTTTGAGCGTGTTAAGAATGATGTAAATGAAGCAGGTGGCAAATAAAGCACCGACATAATAACTTGCACCAATGGCAAGTCCTATGCAGGAAACTGCCCAGAGAGAAGCCGCCGTTGTAAGACCCTTAACGCTGAATCCTTCACGGATAATCGTACCTGCGCCAAGAAAACCGATGCCGCTGATAACCTGTGCACCGAGTCTGGTGGGGTCAATATTTACAAGTCCTTCGTAGGCGTCATATACAAAAGCCGAGGTCATCATAACAAGAGTTGAGCCTACGGCAACGAGGATATGAGTTCTCAGACCTGCAGGACGGTGTGTGTGCTGACGTTCATAACCGATAAGACCGCCGCAGAAAACCGAAAGGATCATTTTTAACGCTGCATCTGTTATCTGGTTTACAATAGGTATGTTGTAAAAATCCAGAAGCACATCTTTAATGTTTTCCACTTTGTATTTCCTCGCTTTCTGTTAAATTTGATAATATATTATATCACAAAAGTTATAATAAAGCAAATTAAATAAAATAAAAGAATAGGATGTATTTCGTCAAAAAATAAACCTTGATTATCGGGGGGCAATACTGTATAATAATAAGGTAGATTTATTTTTATCAGATAATCAATAATATAACGGAAAGGATGAGCACTATGGCAGTAAATAAAATTAAAATTACCGTAGGTGGCACAGACTATTCAATTTTAGCCGAGGACGATGCAAAATACGTTAAGGAACTCGGAAAAGAACTTGACAAATCATTTGCGCAGATTATGAAAGCCAACAGCCGCATTTCAACAACTCAGGCGGCAGTCCTTCTTGCTCTTGATTATGCAGATGAGTGTAAAAAAGCAACTCTCACCGCTGACCGTCTGCGTGAACAGATTAAGGATTATCTTGATGATGCCTCAAGTGCCAAGAGTAAGGCGGATTGGGCAAGACATGAAGCCGAAAATCTTAAAAAGGAAGTTGAAAGATTAAGCACGGAAAACGAAAGACTTAAAGCAGAACTTTCAGCAGTTCTTAAAGTGGCAGGCGAAGGCACTTCAAGGAAAAAATAAGAGATGAAAAACAAAACGGAAATTCTCGCCCCCGTCGGCTCAAAGGAATCGCTTATTGCGGCGGTTAATTCAGGTGCCGATGCGGTATATATGGGCACAAAAAATTTCAATGCAAGAATCAAAGCCGATAACTTCTCTTTTGAGCAGGTGAAAGAAGCCATCGACTATTGCCACGCACGTAACGTCAAGGTTAATATTACGATGAATACCCTTGTTGCCGATGATGAAATGCCCCTTGCTCTTGAAACTTTAAAGCAGATTTATTCTCTCGGGGCGGATGCGGTTATTATTCAGGATTTGGGTTTTGCTTCTCTTGTGAAAAAGGCGGCACCCGAAATTGAACGCCATGCCTCAACGCAGATGTCGGTGCAGACCCTTGCAGGAGTCAGACTGCTGGAAAACCTCGGATATGAAAGAGTGGTACTTCCGAGAGAACTGACAAGGGAAGAAATTAAAAATATCAAAGAAAATGCCGAGTGCGAAATTGAAATTTTCGTTCACGGTGCTTTGTGTATGTGCGTTTCGGGACAGTGCTATATGAGCAGTATGTTCGGGTCACGAAGCGGAAACAGAGGACTTTGTGCACAGCCTTGCCGTCTGCCTTTTAAAGCGGAGGGAGGCACGGGTCACGACCTTAGTTTGAAAGATTTATCTCTTGTTCAGAATCTTCGGGAAATATACGAAATGGGTGTTGACTCTTTAAAAATTGAAGGCAGAATGAAAAGACCCGAATATGTTGCGGCGGCGGTTACTGCCGTCAGGACTTCTCTTGAGGGAAAGCCCAATGCCGATATAACGGAAAAACTCAAATCTGTTTTCTCCCGTTCGGGTTTCACCGACGGATATTATATGAACAGTCGGGGCAGAGAGATGTTCGGTACAAGACAAAAGGAAGATGTTACGGCGGCAACAAACTCTCTTCTTTCTGATTTAAAGAAATTATATGAAAAGGAAAGGGCGGATATACCCGTCAGTTTCTGTTTGTCCGTACTGAAAGATGAAAAGGTTTCACTTTCGGCTTCGGCAATGGGGAAAACTGTTTTCATTGAGTCTGATGTCATACCCGAAACAGCGCTCAATAAACCTCTTACAAAAGATGGACTCAAAGAAAGAATTGCAAAATGTGGCGGCACACAGTTTTATGCGGAGAATATTGAAATCCAGCTTGATGAAGGACTTATTGTTCCTGCAAGCGTCATAAATAATCTGCGCAGAACGGCTCTTGCTGACCTTGAAAATAAGATGACATCTGTAAAGGTGAAGTCCTTTACAGACATAAACACAAAAACAGAGCCGTATAAGGCTGAAAAGCCTTTTAAATATAACATAAGAGTTGCAAAAACGGGTCAGATTCCCGATAATCTTGAGAATGTGGAAAACTTATACATACCGCTCAATTTTGCGGAAAACCTTGCGGAATATTTGGAAAAGTTGCCCGTTAAGGTGGGAGTTGAGGTGCCCAGAGGCATTTTCGGTGCAGAAACTCTTGTGGAAAACTATCTTTTAAGGGCAAAAAAACTCGGAATAAAAATTGCATACTGTTCAACAATTGACGGCATTGCCCTTGCAAAAAAACACGGCTTTGAAATTCATTCAGGCTTTTCCGTAAATGTTTTCAACAGTCATTCTGTGGGTGTTTTAGAAGGTTTGGGCGTAAAGGAAATCACCTTGTCACCTGAACTTACCCTTGGAAGAATTGAAAAGATGAGCGGAAAGGCGAAAAGAGGTATAATCGGCTACGGCAGACTGCCTCTTATGCTTACAAGAAACTGTCCCGTAAAGAACGGTAAGGACTGTCAGGACTGTAAGTCAAACAGTTTTCTTACGGACAGAATGAATATGAAATTCCCCGTTGTCTGCTCCTTCGGAGCGAGTGAAATTTTAAATTCTCAACCCATTTATTTGGGCGACAGAACAGATGAAATTAAAAATGTGGATTTCATAACTTTCTATTTTACAAAAGAAAAGAAAGAAACTGCCGAGGCAATTCTTGAGGCTTACCGAAAGGGCAGGGCAGTTAAAGGAGATTATACCCGAGGTCTTTACTACCGAGGGGTTGAATGATAAAAAGAGAGGAAGAACATTATGGCAAAGAGAGAAGATTATTTATCCTGGGATGAATATTTTATGGGTATTGCAATGCTGTCTTCGTACAGAAGCAAGGATCCCAGCACTCAGGTAGGCGCCTGCATTGTCAACGATAAAAACAGAATTATGTCCGTTGGTTATAACGGCTTCCCTGCAGGCTGCAGTGATGACGAGTTCCCTTGGGAAAGGCAAGGTGATGTGTATGACACGAAGTACGCTTACGTCTGTCACGCAGAACTCAATGCAATTCTCAATAACCGTGGCGGTACTCTTGATGGCTGCAGAATTTATGTGGCACTTTTCCCTTGCAACGAATGTGCAAAGGCTATCATTCAGAGCGGCATAAAGGAAGTTGTTTATCTTTCAGATAAATATGCCGATACACCCACAACAAGAGCCTCAAAGAGAATGTTTGAATCCGCAGGGGTGAAACTGACAAAACTCACCACCACCAAGAAAACCGTGCTTATTGATTTTGATGAAAGCAAGGTTTGATTTTCGCTTGAGTTGAAAGGGGATTGCGCTATGAGTAAAAAGAAAAAAATTATAAGCTGGTTAATAGTGTTTTTTATTTGGAATTCAGCGGTTGTGGGGTTTCATATTTTCATGCGTTCACAACTTGAATTTCCCACATTGAATTTTGAATCCTTAGGTTGGTTTGCTTGGAGCATACCCATATTTATGACAGTACCTTTTTACGGATTGTTTTTTGGTATATTGTCCGTTTACAGAAAGAAGTTGATGAAGGCATTCGCCGTACTGTTCACAGTTGTGGGAATACTTGCATATCTGGGTTTTGTCGTTATCAGCACAAACTTTTTAACAGATTGGACACCGGGCATTTATCCTCTTATGTCGGAAACTGAAAATGCATCGGATTATTTGGTCCTTGACGGAAATTTTAAGGATAATTATGACAATATTATTGAAGTAATGCCGGAAAAAATTCCCCAAGAAGCAGAAAATGTAAGGTATGAGTACATATATGATCCGTGTATGAGTGGCAATATGGAAGTTTATTTTGAATTGCCTGAAAACGAATATGAAACCTTTAAAAGTGAGGTTATGGAAAAACAAGCAGTCAGCGAAGAAACAGAGTCAGATAATAGTGCTTATTTTGCTTGGAATGTTACGGAAATCCCTGCTTTTTTCACATGGATGAGAGTAGATTTCGATGACAGTAAAAACAGTGTTTACTGTGTGGCACACCAGATATATTGTGATTGATTTAACAGAAAAAACTGTCTTCAGCCGAAGACAGTTTTTTACATATCATTTAATATTGCTCAGGTGTACGGATATTTATTGTGCCAATTCCGTTTTCCGCTTTGACAAAATTGGATTTATCGTCTGATGAAGCGGTGAGGGTCTGACCGAAGCTTTTGCCGTCAAGGGTAATGTAACCGATGCCGCATTCATAGGAATATCCGCCGTCTTCACCGCCGAGAAAATACTCAAACTCGGAGTGTGTTATTCCAAGGTCAAAACTGCATTTGCCCGAAAGTGTGCCCTGATAGGCTAACTTACCGATGCCAAGTTCCGTTTCAGTATTTGCAAAGTAGGAAGAAACAAATTCCGCCTTGCCCACACCGATTTCAATGTCGCTCTTTTCCGAAACCGAAACATTGTCAAACTTTACCTCGCCGATACCGATTTCAAAATCAAGGCGGTCAGCGGAAAAATCTTCTGCCGTAAAAGAGCCTGCGTTAAGGGCAATTTCTGCCTTTGTGAAGGTCATATCCTCGGGTACGGTGAGAATAACTCTTGCCGTTGAAACGGTGTAACCTTCAATAATAAGAGTACCTTTTTTTGTTTCGGCGTCAATGCTTTTGCTGTCTGTCTGCAAAGCAAAACTTTCGCCTGAAACAATGCTCAGATGTGCATTTGTAAGTTCAATTTCAAGTGAATGGGTGTCTTCGCTTTGCAGGTGTACGCCGTATAATTCTCCCGTTTCCTGAGTTTTATCTGCCGAGAAAAGTGAGAAGAAGGAAAGAGCCGCCTGAGCGATACCGCCGATAATACTGACGGCAAGGATAAGCGCAAATATCATTGCACAGTATTTTATCGTTTTCTGCAACGGCGTCATTTTACGTCTGCACCTCCGAAAAGACAGGTTGCGTTGATGTAAACCGTCGGTGCATCGGGAATATTTTTCTCACCTTTATGATTGCTCAGACCGCCGAAAAGGGAAGTGGAGTGACAAACGATATTTACGTTGTCGGGAAGGAAAATATCTACTCCGCCGAAAACTGCACAGACGTTTATCACACAGTCCTGCTCAATGAAAGCGTCTTTTAAGTCGCATTTGATGCCGCCGAAAACTGCGTTGAGTTCAATTCCGTCAAAATAAGTTTCGGAGAATCTCACATTCTGACCCGAAAAGATAGCCGCAACATTTCTTGCATTTACATTCTGCTTTCTTTTAGCAGGAGTTGAGGGAGCCTTTTTTGTAAAGAGGGAGCCGAAAATAAGGCTGATACCGATAATTACGATTATGGCAGGTACGGCAAGTTTTCTGATAATTTCAAAGTCGATGAGATTCTGACAGGAAGCAAGAAGAAAAGCACCGATAAGAAGACCGATTAAACTTACTTGCTTGTTTTTCTCTGTCAGAAGACCGATGAAAGACGGCACAATGATGAAGAGAGTCCACCAACCGTCAAAGAAATAGTTGATATTTGTAATTTCCAGAGCGTTGAGTGACCATAACACACCAATGGCGATAAGAACAACACCCCATAAGATATTGCTTCGTTTTTTCATAAGATTAACCTCGCTTTCTTTATAAATCTCTCCTTTACCACATTATATTAAAAATTATGTTTTTAGTCAATATTGCAAAAGAAAAATCCCGATGCCTTACGGTATCGGGAAATATCATTAAAATTATTTCTGCTTTGAATATTTAACTCTGTAAACAAAGTTCATAAGCACACTGTCAAGTTTGCCGATGGGTTTTGCAGAACCGAAGATTTCACCTGCAAGAGCAGTTTTGCAGTTCTTTTCCATAACCATTTCTGTTGCAAGAGCCTCGTCTTTATTGGGGCCGCAGCAAACTGCACCGTTATCTTTGAGAAGAAGGGCATTTCTGCTTTTGCCGCTGATAGCCTTGGCAACCTTCTTTGATGATTTAAGGGTGTCGTTGGGATTGAACTCTGTGCATTTAACGGTAACACCGACAATCTGTGCGAAGTCGTCGAGCATAGGCTTGATTGTTTTGCCGACTTTTGACATAGCGGTGATTGCTTCCTGCTTTGAGTGAACGATAGCACCGATGTCTTCACGTTTGTTGTAAATTGCTTTGTGAAGGTCTGCTTCCGAAGGGTACTTGTCGCCGACGAGAAGTTCGTCACTGCCCATTTCAAGACCTACTGTTGAAACAACGTTGCCGTCTTTATCGGAAAGGATAACGGCATCATCAATTCTCACGCTGTCGTAAGCGGTGATTTGAGCCGCTTCCATACCTCTTGCCTGAGATTCAACGATGTAGTTATAAACATCACTGAAAGTTCCTGCAACTTTGCCTGTGAGTTCACTGTATTTCTTTGAAACAAATTCTTCGCAGACTTTTTCAACTTCGTTTGCAACTTTGTATGCATCGGCATAGTCTGTACCAAGACAAACTGCACCGTGATGTTTCATAATAACTGCCTTTGAATTTGATCTTTCAAGAGCCGCAATAACACCTTTTCTGAGTTTGCCTGTGCCGGGTAAACCGTAGGAAGAAACGGGAATGTTATCACCGATGAGTTCTTTGCTGTAACCCTCAATGTTGTTGATGTCACAACCGATGGCGGAAACAACGGAAGCGTTAGCCTGATGGGTGTGAATTACAAAGTTGATGTCGGGGCGAAGAAGATAGCACTGTGCGTGGATACCCTTTTCGCTGGAGGGTTTAATGTCGCCGTCGTAGGAAAGGTCTTCCATATTGACAGTAACAATATCGTCGGGAGTAAGTGTTTCGTAAGCACGTCCGCTGGGAGTGATTACGAACTGAGTGTCACTGATACGGCAACTGATGTTACCCCAGGTACGAACGATAAGACCTGCGGCGATAAGTTCTTTGCCTGCCTGAACAACAATTTCTTTTGCCTGTAAGATGTCCATATTTGCACCTACCTTTTTATGAGTCGATTCAAGGCAGACAATGAGCCTGCCTTGAAAGTGATTTTTAATTATTCAACAACTGCGATGTTTGCAAGAACTTTGTCGAAGCGTGCAATAGCATCGTCAATCATTTCTTCATTGTATGCTGCTGAAGTGTAAAGTCTTGAACCTGCAAGAGTAACAACACCTTCTGCCATGTAAGCAGCGCCCATGTGAGTCATTTCCTTCTTGCGCTTGTCTGTTTCCTTGATTACGCCGGGAATTGTCCAGGGTTTTGACCAGTCGATTGAGAAGTGCATTGTACCAACTGTTTCAAGGTGACATACGGAGCCCTGGTTGAAGGCTACGAAGGGAAGGTTATATTTGTCGATAAGTGCTTCAAGACCTGCTGTGAGTCTGTCACCCATCTGACCTGCCTTCTGACATGCGTTCTGCTTGTCGATTTCTTCAAGAGTATAGTAACCTGCAACGCATG
>CAYNIN010000059.1:0-10716 GCA_964397395.1 uncultured Faecalibacterium sp. | reverse complement strand
TATTTTGAAGTTACTTCTCTTTTTTATTGGGTCACATCATTTTAACACATACAAAGTCACAATAAACAGTGAATTTTTTCGCATATAGAGCAGAATATATCGTACAATCGAGTAGAGCAAAACTAATTGCCCTCTCACACCACCCTGCGTGCCGTTCGGCACAGGGCGGTTCAATTCAAATTAAATATGTACTTTAGCATAGTAATCCGAAAGACTGATTAAGCCTCGCTTAGTCAGTTTTTCTTTTGTTATCTGCAGTTTTATTCTTTTTAATTAACTGACTGATATTAACAACTAAAGTCAATATCACATACTCAATAAAAATAAAACAGATAAAATGAATTAAAAAGCCAAAATTCAACTTGCTTTTCAGAAAATAAGATAATATCCAAGAGATTACAAATGCTGAATATTTTATTACACTCCAATGTTTCAAACCTCTTAAATCTATTTTTGTCTTTTCTTTAGAAAGAAGATTGATTGCTTCATCTTTTACGGTTGGAAAAAATATATTTATATTCATAATTTTCACCTTGCCTTAATATCAATTCACAAGAAAAGGAACTCCTGTTTTTCAATTATTCCTTTTCCCAAGCTCCGTTTTGTTCTGCATAAATTTCTTTTCCTGTGTCATTGCTTACAACAATTATGCAATTATTTTCATCAATATTTATGCTCTCAAAATCCCAAGTCCGCCAACTTTCTTCCGACTTATAAACAATCTCACCTTCACTGTCTTCCACATGAAAACTTATATTTTTATTTTCAATTGTCGGATAAACAGTATATGTTTCATTTTTCAAGTTCCAACTTGACATATCAGGTGTACTGTTAATAATTGACTCGTGATAGTACCTTAAGTTGGCGGGAGTCGAACACGATATGTCTCAAATGTCCGATTTCACACGCCTTTGAAATTTTTTCGCCTTGCAATACGCAAGTATTACTTCGTCGAAGAAAATCTCAAATGCATATAAACTCGAACATTTGAGATTTTCAAAGTTTAATGAATGGATATTTTTTCTGTAACAAGGCACAAAATCGAAGGAAGACTTGCGTCTTTCGAGAATTTTAACGCAGTTACGGGAAAAATAGACTTCATTAAACCATATCGGGTTCGCCTCCCGTCAACTTAAGCACACATTATAGGAAACTAAAATGCCACAAACAACCACAATTAAAATTCCAGAAAATATCCGTATTTTCTTTTTCATTTTAAAATCGCTCCAATCTTTAGATTGTATTTCAATCAGTCATCGGACTATCCCCTGCTTGAATGTCTTCTTCACCGTAACCTTTCAATGAATAATATATCATCAATCCAAAAGAAATCAAGCCGTCAGTGATTATGTATAACCATAACTCCAGAACGGAAATCCCATTATCAGAACCTGCTGTAAACAAATAAACAATACCAATAACAAGCAATAACGCAAAAGAAATTAAGGTGCTGCTTCTTTTGTTATTGAAATTTCCCTTGCCGATTATTACTCTGTTTATTACAACTATAATCGGCAATATCCGCAAATATATCAGTAGTGTAACTAATATTGATAGCAAGGGGATTTTTTTGTCAACAATGTTAACAAATTCACTGCAAACCGGAAAAACAAAGTATAGGTCTAACAATAGCGTTAAAACAATTGCTAAAGAAGTAAATATTTTCTTCATCACATTTCCTCCTAACCTTAAATATAGAATATTCAAACAATATTCTCGCTCTTATTATTTTTTCCTTGTTTTCATTATAAACTGCAACCTGTTTTTAAGTCGTATTCTTTTTAAGGACTTGTGCAAAAGTTTTCGATATTTCAACACCTTGTCGGCTCTCCATACACCCTTTTCATAGCATCCATAGACACTACCCACTGCTTGCCGAACTTGCAAACATCAACACCGTTAATGAGTTTACCGTAAGCAATAGCCTTGCGGAGTGTGCTTTCATTCAGATTCCAAAGGAATGTGGCATCACTGAAAGCCATAAGTCCGTCAAAAGGTGTTTCAATTTCTTCTCCGTTTGCCCAGAGTTCATCGCAGGAAATATCAATATCATCATTCCATACGATACCGTAACCGCCTTGGTCAACCGTAACAGAACCGAAAAGTTCAGGTGACTCTTTAAGCGGTACAAAGAAACTGTACTTTTCAAAAAGTGCAGACACATCATAAATCTTTGTTACGCCCTCGCAGAACTGTACGCTCAATTTATAATCGGGCAAAGCATTTACATTTTTAACCTTGTGAAACATATAAAACCTCCTTTACTCGAGAGGAGAAAGAGTAATGAACTCCTGTGTTTCCCAAATTTTCAAAAGTGCGTCCTTGTGTATAGCGTTCCATTCAAGAACCATTTCAAGTGCCTTCTTGGGAAGTTCCCCTTCTATAACAGTACCGTCGTTAATGCTGATTGCAGCCATATGTTCACCGTAAATTGCATGAAAGTGCGGTGGGTTGTGTTCGGACTGTTGAAAATACATACGAATAACAATTCCGTAAAATCTTGACAAAACCGGCATCGATAATCTCTCCTTCCGAGTTCATTATATCACGATACCGTGATGTTGTCAATAATATTATATGTTTTTCAGGAACCAATATTCCTCTTTGATTGTTTTTTTACGTTTCACCCTCACCAAACCGCAAACAGCACCGCCACAACAACGGCAGGTAAAACATTTGCAACACGGATTGTCTTCGGAAAAATCAGATTAACCCCAACGCACAAAATCAGAACATTGCCCACCAGAGAAATATTGCTCAATGCCGCTTCTGTCATAACGGGTGATATCTGCTTTGCAAGTAAGGTTATTGTCCCCTGAAAAAGTGCCACCGGAACAGCCGAAAAAATGCACCCTTTACCGAGAGAAGCCGTCATCATCAGTATGATTATTAAATCAAGAACAGCCTTTGCAAAAAGTGTGCCGTGGTCTGCACTTACGCCGTCCTGAATTGCACCGATAATCGCCATTGCACCAACACAAACCGTTAATGACGAAGTGATGAAAGCATTTATAAATTGATTGTCCCCTTGATTTCCCGTTTTATCACGAAGCCACGTGCCGAAACTTTCAAGTCGCTTTTCAAGGTTGAGAAGTTCACCGATAAGTGCACCGACTGCAAGAGAAACAATCAGCATCATCGTTCCTTTTGTGCCGAAAACGCCCTTGAAGCCCTCTGTCGATTCGGTGATTTCCACCGTAAACATCTGCGACAATGTGCTCCCGAGAGCCATAACGATAATGGCAAAGCCCATTGCTTTTATAATGGTTTCCTGAAACCTTTCTTTCAGAAATCCTTTTGAAATAAGTCCTGTTAAACCGCCGACAACTATTGCACCAACGTTGACTATTGTCCCTAATCCAATCATATAATTCCTCCGCAAAGGTCGATGTATTTTTTTGCCTTTCAATTATAACTGCTTGGGGTGGGTTTGTCAACGAGGGAGTGCGGGAATGGAGCAAAACACCTCCTCCGTCACTGCATGACACCTTCTCCCGAGAGAGAAGGCAACTGATGAAATTTTGCAGGAAGCGGCGTCCTCGACGGTCCGTTTGTATAACCTCTCCACCGCAAGCGGTTCCCCTCTCCTTTCAGGAGAGGCAGGGAATAACTCCTCCGTCACTGCGTAACACCTTTTCCCGAGAGAGAGGGCAACTGATGAAATTTTGCAGGGACCGGCGTCCTCGACGGTCCGTTTGTATAACCTCTCCGCCGCAAGCGGTAGTCCTCTCCTCAGGCGAGGCTTTAGTGTTTGCTCGGCGGGGAATTTTTTACCGCTATATCCGCCTTACCCGCGTACCAAAAAAAGAGCAACCCTTGACGGATTGCTCTTTTGAATTTTGACTGAATTATTCAGCGTCGGGAGCGTAAAGTTCCTTAAGTTTGACAAGATGTTCGTATCTTTCCATAGCAACCTTTTCGTTCCTTGCAAAGAGTGCTTCTGCTCTGTCGGGGAATTCACGCATAAGTCTTGTGTAACGGGCTTCGTTCTTGATGAATGCCTGATATTCTGCGTTGGGAGCCTTTGAGTCAAGTGAGAAGGGATTCTTGCCTTCTGCCTTGAGAGCAGGATTATAACGGTAAAGGTTCCAATAACCGCATTCAACAGCCTTCTTCATTTCGTCCTGACAGTTCTTCATGCCGCCCTTGATGGAGTGCATTTCGCAGGGTGAATAGCCGATGATGAGTGAGGGACCGTCGTATGCTTCTGCTTCCTGCATTGCTTTAAGAGTCTGATTCATGTCAGCGCCCATAGCAATCTGTGCAACGTATACATAGCCGTAACTCATAGCGATTTCAGCAAGGCTCTTCTTGTTGATGTCCTTACCTGCTGCTGCGAACTGAGCAACCTGACCGATGTTTGAAGCCTTTGAAGCCTGACCGCCGGTGTTGGAGTAAACTTCTGTGTCGAATACCATTACGTTTACGTTCTGACCTGATGCAAGAACGTGGTCAAGACCGCCGTAACCGATATCGTATGCCCAGCCGTCACCGCCTAAGATCCATACGGATTTCTTTGAAAGGAATTCGCTGTTTTCGAGAACGTCTTTGCAAAGGTCACAGTCTGCGCCTGCTGCTGCAATTGCATCTGTAAGAGCCTTGGCTGCTGCTGCGTTCTTTTCGCCGCAATCAACAGTTGCAAGATATTCTTCACCTGCAGCCTTAACTTCTGCTGTGCAAGCGTCGGATGCTACGATACCCTTAACGTCGTCGATAAGTCTGTCTCTGATAGCCTTCTGGCCGTAGTACATACCGAGACCGTGTTCAGCGTTATCTTCGAAGAGTGAGTTAGCCCAAGCAGGACCGTGACCCTTTTCGTTAACTGTGTAGGGTGATGTTGCTGCGGGGCCGCCCCAGATTGATGAACAACCTGTTGCGTTAGAAATATACATTCTGTCGCCGAAGAGCTGAGTGATAAGACGTGCGTAGGAAGTTTCTGCACAACCTGCGCATGAGCCTGAGAACTCAAGGAGAGGCTTCTTGTACTGGCTTGATACAACGTTCATAACTGCAGTTGTTTCAGCCTTTTCCGTAACGTTTGCTACACAGTAATCAAATACTTTCTGTTCAGCAAGCTGTGATTCCTGAGGAACCATCTTGAGTGAATTTGTGGGACATACACCGATACATACGCCGCAACCCATACAGTCGAGGGGTGAAACTGCAAGAGTGTATGTGTAGTTTGTCTTAACAACGGGCTTGGGAGCCTTCTTCATGTTTGCAGGTGCTGCTGCAACTTCTTCTTCGCTCATTGCGAAGGGACGGATTGTAGCGTGGGGGCAAACATAAGCACAACGGTTACATTTTGCGCAAGTTGCGGGATCCCATTCGGGAACGAGAACTGCAACGCCTCTCTTTTCATAGGCTGATGCACCGTGTTCAAAAGTACCGTCAGCGTGATCTGTGAATGCTGAAACGGGAAGTGAATAACCGTTCATAACGCCTACGGGCTTAAGGATACCGTCAACCATCTTAACGAGTTTGTCTGCGCCTTCACTCTTAACGGCTGCTGTATCGTCTGTTGCATCTGCCCATGAAGCAGGAACTTCTACCTTATGGTATGCAGTTGCACCTGCGTCGATAGCGTTGTGGTTAGCGTCAACGATGTCCTGACCTTTCTTTGAGTAGGACTTTGTTGCTGCGTCTTTCATATATTGGATTGCTTCTTCTGAAGGCATAACCTTTGCAAGTGAGAAGAAAGCGGACTGAAGAACTGTGTTTGTTCTCTTGCCCATACCAACTTTTTCAGCAAGGTCGATAGCATTAACAGTGTAAAGCTGAACGTTGTTCTTTGCAATGTATCTCTTTGCTTCTGCAGGCATATGCTTGTCGAGTTCTTCGTCTGACCACTGGCAGTTGATGAGGTATACACCGCCGGGTTTTACGTCGTTAACCATCTTGAAGCCCTTGATAACGTAGGAGGGGTTATGACATGCAACGAAGTCTGCCTTGTTGATGTAGTAGGGGCTCTTGATGGGCTTGTCGCCGAAACGAAGGTGAGAAATTGTTATACCGCCGGTCTTCTTTGAGTCATACTGGAAATATGCCTGAACATACTTATCTGTATGGTCACCGATGATTTTGATGGAGTTCTTGTTTGCACCAACAGTACCGTCACCGCCAAGACCCCAGAACTTACATTCGATTGTACCTTCAGCTGCTGTGTTGGGAGCGGGTACTTCTTCGAGTGAAAGGTTTGTAACGTCGTCCACGATACCGAGTGTAAACTGGTTCTTGGGCTCGTCCTTTGCGAGTTCTGTGTATACAGCAAATACTGATGAAGGAGGTGTATCCTTTGAACCGAGACCGTAACGGCCGCCGATTACCTTAATGTTTCTGCCTGCTGTTGCAAGAGCAGTAACAACGTCAAGATAAAGAGGTTCGCCGAGAGCACCGGGTTCCTTTGTTCTGTCAAGAACAGCAATCTTCTTAGCTGTTTCGGGGATAGCTGCGAGAAGGTGCTTAGCTGAGAAAGGTCTGTAAAGACGAACCTTGATAAGACCAACCTTTTCGCCTGCTGCTGTGAGGTAATCAACAACTTCTTCTGCAACGTCATTGAATGAACCCATGGCTACGATAACTCTTTCAGCGTCGGGAGCGCCGTAGTAGTTGAAGAGCTGATAGTCTGTGCCGAGCTTAGCGTTAACCTTGCCCATATATTCTTCAACGATTTCGGGAACTGCATCATAATACTTGTTGCAAGCTTCTCTGTTCTGGAAGAAGATGTCGTCGTTTTCGTGTGAACCACGCATTACGGGGTGTTCGGGGTTGAGAGCTCTCTTGCGGAAAGCTTCAACAGCGTCCATATCGCACATTTCCTTGAGATCTTCGAAATCCCAGACTTCAATCTTCTGAAGTTCGTGTGAAGTACGGAAACCGTCAAAGAAGTTGAGGAAGGGAACACGGCTCTTGATTGTTGCAAGGTGAGCAACGGCACCAAGGTCCATAACTTCCTGTGTATTTGTTTCAGCGAGCATTGCAAAACCTGTCTGACGGCAAGCGTAAACGTCGGAATGGTCGCCGAAGATATTAAGAGCGTGTGATGCTACACAACGGGCTGATACATGGAAAACGCAGGGAAGAAGTTCACCGGCGATTTTGTACATGTTGGGGATCATAAGAAGAAGTCCCTGTGATGCTGTGTAGGTTGTTGTGAGAGCACCGGCTGCAAGTGAACCGTGCACTGTACCTGCGGCACCTGCTTCTGACTGCATTTCTACAACATTTGCTCTTGTGCCGAAGATGTTTTTAAGTCCCTGAGCTGACCACTGATCAACATAGTCTGCCATGGGGCTTGACGGTGTGATAGGATAGATACCTGCTACTTCTGTAAACGCATAGGATACGTGAGCAGCGGCATTATTACCGTCCATGGTTTTCATTTTTCTGGCCATTGGATTTGTCCTCCTTGTTTTTGTTTATAGCAAAATAATTTACCGTCTGTTATTGTATCACTTATTTTTAATCTTGTAAATAGACTTTGTGCAAAAAATTATGGTAAACAACTATTAAAAAAAACTATGTTTTGTTCACAAACTGTTGATTTTTTGAACTAATAGTGATAAACTTTATTATATACAATTATTGTGAATTTTTATGAGGAGGAAATAAAAATGAAAAAACACTTAAAAAAATTACTTTCCCTTGCTCTCAGTTTAACCCTTTTATTCTCTGTTGCCGTTCCCGCTTTTGCAGGCAATTATGATGAGAAACCCACAATTTATGTTACGGGTGCTCAAACAAATGACCTGTACTATGCAGACGGCTCAAAACTTTACCCCAGAGATACCTCAATGGCAGGTGACGTTATCAAGGAAGCCCTCAAGCCTTGTCTTGAAAAACTTGTTGTCGGTCTTCTCACAGACGACTACGAGGCTTACGCTCAGGAATTTTACGATGCATTTATGCAGATTTACGGCGGAATTGCCCTTGATGTAAACGGTGAAGCAAGTGACGGCAGCCACCCTCAGTACACCATTTATAATGTAAACGTTCCCAAGAAAACTTCAAACTACGGCTTATGGGATTACCGTTTCTGGTATGACTGGAGAATTTCACCCATTACAGCCGCTGAAGAACTCAAAATTTATATTGATATGGTAAAAGACGCCACAGGCGAAAGCAAGGTTAACCTTATGGGCCGTTGCTACGGTGCAAACGTTATCCAGGCTTATATTACCTATTATCCCGAACATGCCCTTGAAAACGTAGATGACATTGCTTATCTTTCATCTTCCGTTGACGGCATTGATATGCTTGGCGCTATCTTCGCAGGTGAGATTTATTTGGAAGACCAGGCTATCACAAACTTCGTTAACTACTTTATGGAACACGAAGATATAATTCAGGAAGAATCAACCTACGCCCTTGTGCTCACAACTGTTGAGTTCCTTAACTATATCAGTCTTTTAGATTTAACGGGTGATGCTCTCGAACTCCTTGTCGACAGAATTAAAAGCAGCCTTATCCCCCTTATTCTCCGTGATTTCCTCGGTTCAATGCCTTCCTATTGGGCAATGGTACCCGCCGAACAGTACGAGCAGGCAAGAGATTTCGTTTTTGCAGGTGTTGAAGATACCTACAAAGGACTTATTGCTAAAAATGACAAATATTATTACGAAGTTCAGCTCAAAGTTGAAGAAACTCTTCTCGACCTTGATGAAAAGGGTATCGACTTCTATATTGTTTCAAAATACAACTTCCCCGACTACCCCGTATATGAAAATGCAACTGCTCTTTCCGACGGTAACACAACCGTTGAAAGACAGTCCTTCGGTGCAACCTGTGCAGACTACGGCAAAGTTCTTTCCGATAAGTACATCAACTCTCTTGCTGACACAAGATATCTTTCACCCGACCTCAAGGTTGATGCTTCAACCTGTCTTTTCCCCGAAACATCCTATTTCGTAAAAGACCTTTATCATGATACATTCCCCTATTCGTTCAACAGTTTTGCAATAAATCTTATGAACAACGAAGCGACAGTCAGCGGCGGTGAATTCGCCCAATATCTCAACTATGTAGGCTGGAGTAATCCTCTCACTCCCGTTGACGGACTTGACGAAGACGGAACTGCTTCCGAAGAACCCAAGCAACTTATCTTCATTCGCTTCTTCACGGCAATTATGAATTTCTTAAACAAACTCTTCAAAGGTGAACTTGATTTCAGCACTATATTTAATCTTTCTCTTTAATTAAAGAAACGGTGCCTTTACCTTTAAGTGAGGGCACTTGTTTTATCTTCATTGAGCGGCTGAAACTGCTTTTTCTCTGAACGGTTAGTCTGTTATTCATATCCATAATCAATTTGTTAAATATTTGTTACAATTTGTTAACAAAATTGTATTTCATTATTGCAATTTTTTTTGTAATATAATATCATTAGTGTTTATAAAATAACAAGGAGGACACGAACATGAATAAACATTTACGCAAAATCATTTCTCTCATTCTTTCTCTTGCACTTATTTTCTCATTAACAGTTCCCTCTTTTGCAGGCAATTATGATGAGAAGCCCACAATTTATGTGCTCGGTGCCCGCGTATTTAGTCTATATGCAGCCGACGGAACAAAAATCTTCCCCACCGACTCTGACGTAGGTGAGGTTATCAAGGATGCCATCAAGCCCTGCCTTGAAAAACTCGCAGTCGGTATGCTTACAAATGATTACGAAGAATGGGCAAATTCCTTCAACGAGGCAGTTGTCAAGTGCTACGGTGATATTGCTCTTGACGGCAGCGGTGAGGTAACTGACGGCAGTCACACCTACTATCCCTACAACTACTTGCTTCCTAAAAAGACATCGAATTACGGTGTGTACGATTATCAGCTTTATTACGATTGGCGTGTTTCTCCCCTTGAAACTGCTGAACAGCTGAAAAACTATATCGACCAGGTCAAAGAAGTTACCGGTGAACAAAAAGTAAATCTCATGGGCCGTTGCTACGGTGCTAACGTTATTCAGGCATATCTTACACTCTACCCTGAACACGCTTTAGAAAATGTTGACGACGTTGCTTACCTTGCTTCTTCAGTTATGGGAATTGACGGTCTTGGTGCTCTTTTCACCGGAAATATCGAACTTGAACCGGATGCCGTCGAAAATTTTGTTGACTACTATATGGAAAACGGCGACCTTCTTGAAGACGGTGAAATGAAAGACCTTATACTTACGGCAGTTGAGCTTTTCAACTACATTTCTGTTCTCGGTATTACCCTTGACGCTGCAGAACTTTTTATTAAAGAGGTAAAGGATACCGTTTTCCCGACTGTACTCAAAAATGTCTTTGGCGGCTATGTTTCCTATTGGGCAATGTTGCCTGTCGATAAGTACGAAGAGGCTCGTGATTTCATTTTTGCAGATGTTAAGGATGAATATGCAGGCTTTATTGCCAAGTGTGATGCATATTATTATAATGTTCAGCTCAAAGCAGAAGAAACTCTTCGTAATCTTGAAAGTCAGGGCATGGACTTCTATATAGTTTCAAAGTATAACTTCGCCGATATGCCTATTTATGAAGGTGCAACTGTTCTTTCCGACGGATATACCTCTGTTGAAAAGCAATCCTTCGGTGCAACCTGCGCTGATTACGGAACCGTTCTTTCTAACAAATATATCAACTCTCTTAACAATACAACCTATCTTTCACCGGATCATAAAATTGATGCTTCAACCTGTCTTTTCCCCGAAACATCCTATTTCGTAAAAGACCTTTA
>CAYNIN010000058.1:0-10917 GCA_964397395.1 uncultured Faecalibacterium sp. | reverse complement strand
GAATGAGGGAAAAACATAAAAGACAGCACAAGTGACAGGTCGGAAAGTTTCTGCGGACCGATTGCACTAAAGGGGGCATTTTGCTTACTTTGGTGCTCCCCGGAGCCAAAGTAAGTGCCCCAGCGGCATGAGCGAGTAGAACATAGAAGTTTCAACCACGGCAGAAATAAAAGCAGACGACCGACGGTCACTAATGCAGCCTAAAAAGCCAAAAAAAGACTCATACCCTGAAGCCTTCAGAACATGAGCCTTTGCAAAACCTTATTCGAGTTCAAAAGCACCCGTATAAAGTTGATAGTATTTACCTTTCTTTTCAATAAGACTGTCGTGAGTACCTCTCTCAATGATTTCGCCGTTTTCAAGAACCATAATAACATCGGAGTTCTGTACCGTTGAAAGTCGGTGAGCGATAACGAAAACCGTTCTGCCGTGCATAAGGGCGTCCATGCCTTTCTGCACAAGAGCCTCCGTTCTGGTGTCGATTGACGAGGTTGCCTCGTCGAGAATCATAACGGGAGGGTCGGCAACGGCGGCTCTTGCAATTGAGATAAGCTGCCTTTGTCCCTGGGAAAGATTTGCACCGTTACCCGTAAGCATAGTGTCGTAACCCTGAGGCAGACGGGAAATGAAAGAATGTGCATTTGCTTTCTTTGCCGCCGCAATGATTTCTTCGTCCGTTGCGTCAAGGTTGCCGTAGCGGATATTTTCTTTTACCGTACCTGTGAAAAGGTTTGTATCCTGAAGAACGATGCCGAGAGAACGGCGAAGGTCGCTCTTTTTGATTTTGTTGATGTTTATGCCGTCGTAACGGATTTTGCCGTCGGCAATGTCATAGAAACGGTTGATGAGGTTGGTAATTGTTGTTTTACCTGCACCCGTGGCACCGACGAAAGCAACTTTCTGTCCCGGCTCTGCATAAAGGGTGATGTTGTGAAGCACCGTCTTTTCTTCTGTGTAGCCGAAGTCAACGTCAAAGAACCGTACTTCACCCATAAGTTTCTGATAGGTGGTGGTGCCGTCTTCGTGGGGGTGTTTCCATGCCCACATACCCGTATGCTCTTTTGTTTCGACGATTTCGCCGTCAACTTCTTTTGCGTTTACGAGAGTAACATAACCTTCGTCCTTTTCGGGTTCTGCATCAATAACTTCAAAAATTCTCTTTGCACCCGCCATTGCCATAACAACGGAGTTAAGTTGCTGTGAAACCTGATTGATGGGCATTGTGAAAGATTTTGAATATCCGAGGAAGGTTGCAACGGAACCTGTGGTAATTGCAAAAATTTTGCCGAAACCTTCAGCGGGTACGGTGCCCTTAGAAGTGAGAACTGCCATAATACAGCCGATAACCGCAATAATAACATACTGAATGTGACCCAGGTTGTTGTTGATGGGCCCGATGATGTTGACAAACTTGTTGGCGGAAAAGGTGTTGTTGAAAAGTTCATCGTTCTTTTGATCAAATTCGGTTTTTGTTTTGTCTTCGTGGCAGAAAACTTTAACAACTTTCTGTCCCGTCATCATTTCTTCAATGTAGCCGTTAACATCACCCAGGGACTTCTGCTGCTTGAAGAAGAACTTACCGCTCTGGGATGCAACAAAGCCTGTGATTCTGAGAACGACAAGTATGCAGATAATAACAACTGCTGTCATAGGTATGTTGAGCAGCAACATTGCCGTAAAGGTTGAAACGATGGTAACAACGGATGAAATAATCTGGGGGATGGTCTGCGAAATCATCTGACGCAGAGTATCAATATCGTTGGTGTATCGGCTCATAATGTCGCCGTGACTGCCCATGTCGAAAAACTTTACGGGTAAAGACTGCATATGGGTGAACATTTCATCTCTTACGGATTTGAGCACACCCTGGGCAATAACTACCATTATTCTGTTATATGCGAAAGTTGAAATGATGCCTGTAAGGAAAACACAAGCCATTTTAAGAAGCATGGAGAGCAATGCAGACATATCCGTGCTGCCGCTTAAAAGCATAGGCGTGATATGCTCGTCAATAACCTTTCCCACAAAACGTGAAGAATAGATGTTTGCAAGGCTGGAAAGGAAAATGCAGAGAACAACAACCGCCATAAGCACTTTGTGAGAGTTTTTGATATATCCCAGAAGTCTGCCGATAACCTTGAAGTCGATTTTTTCGCCCTTCATTCTTATGGGTGTACCGCCGTGTCTGCTCGGTGGGGGAGGAAGATTTCTTTTTGCAGTTTGATTACTCATTTTCTTTGCCTCCCTTTGTCTGTGATAAATAAACTTCACGGTAAATTTCGTTTGTTTCAATAAGATCTTCGTGATTTCCGAAGCCTGCTATTTTACCGCCGTCAAGAACGATGATTTTGTCTGCGTTCTCAATTGAGGAGATACGCTGTGCGATAATGATTTTGGTGGTTTCGGGGATATACTCGGCAAAAGCCTTTCTTATCATTGAGTCCGTCTTTGTGTCAACGGCACTTGTGGAGTCGTCAAGAATAAGGATTTTCGGCTTTTTGAGAAGGGAACGGGCAATACAGATTCTCTGTTTCTGTCCGCCCGAAACGTTGGTACCGCCCTGTTCAATAAAGGTGTCGTAGCCGTCGGGCATTTCTGTTATGAAGGGGTGGGCCTGGGAAAGTTTGCAGGCTTCAATCATTTCTTCATCCGTTGCCGTTTCGTTGCCCCAGCGAAGATTATCCTTGATTGTACCCGAGAAAAGCACGTTTTTCTGAAGTACCATTGCAACTTCGTTTCGCAGAGTGTTAAGGTCGTAATCCTTGACGTTGACACCGCCGACTTTAAGAGTGCCCGTCGTAACGTCATAAAGGCGGGGGATAAGCTGAACGAGAGAAGTTTTCGATGAACCCGTTGAACCGATGATACCGATGGTTTCGCCTGATTTAACGGAAATGTTGACTTTTTCAAGGCAGAGTTTTTCCTCGTCGGAAGCATAACTGAAGCCGACGTTTTCAAAGTCGATGCTGCCGTCTTTAACTTCGGTCACTGCATTTTTCGGTGAGGTAAGACTGCTCTTTTCGTCAAGAACTTCGCATATTCTTTCGCCGGATGCTTTTGACATTGTGAGCATAACGAAAATCATGGAAAGCATCATAAGAGTTGAAAGAATCTGCATGGTGTATGTAAGAAGGGAATAAAGGTCGCCCGTTGTCATTTCCGTTCCGCCGCTTCCGATGATAATTTTTGCACCGAACCAGGCAATCAGCAACATGGCAAGATAGGAACTGAACTGCATAAGAGGGGAATTGAAAGCGAGAATGCCTTCTGCTTTTTTCGTGTCGTTATAAATCTTACCCGAAACAGCTTTGAACTTTTCTTCCTCTTCGTCTTCTCTTACAAAGGATTTGACAACTCTGATGCCGTGAAGATTTTCGCTGACAACGGTGTTGAGTTTATCGTATGTTTTGAAAACTCTTTTGAAAATGGGGTGAGCATACTTTACTACAAGAGCAAGACCTGCGGCAAGGAAGGGAATGATTGCCACGAAAACAAGGGAGATTTTTGCGTTTACGGAGAAAGCCATAATCAGAGAGAAAATAAGCATCGCAGGTGAACGAACGGCAATTCTTATAATCATCTGATAGGAGTTCTGCAGGTTTGTAACGTCGGTTGTAAGTCTTGTAACAAGGCTTGAGGTGGAGAATTTGTCAATGTTTGCAAAGGAGAAATCCTGAATGTTGTGGAACATATCGTGGCGCAGATTTTTTGCAAAACCCGCCGATGCCTTTGCTGCCGAAACACCGCCGCCTATACCGAAAGCAATACTGATAATACACATAACAATCATAACGATTCCCATTTTAATAACATAGGAAGTGTCTGCCTTGCTGATGCCGTTGTCAATAAGCAAGCCGATTATCATGGGTATTGCAACTTCCATTGCAACTTCGCCCATCATAAAAAGCGGAGTGAGAAGTGAGGGAACTTTATATTCCCTGATGCATTTGCTGAGGCGTTTAATCATCTTCTGTATCTGTCCTTTCTAAATTATTGTTGATTTTATCAAGTACGGTGAAAAAGATATCAAGTTCTTCTTCACTGATATCTTTCTTGACAGTTTTTTCCATACGGTCAAAAGCATCCATAACCACCTGATTTATCTGTAGGGCTTTTTCCGTAAGTACGATTTTTTTCAGCCTTGCGTCATAGGGGACGCTTTCTCTTTTGATAAGGCCGTTTTCTTCCATCAGGGAAAGGATATTACTTGCAGTTGAACGGCGGATGTCAAATTCCTTTTCAAAGTCCTTCTGGAAAATATCTTTGTCCGTATTCCTGTGAAAATAGCCGATTGCCCAGCCGTGAGTTCCCGTCATTTTTTCAACGTAATTTTTAGATGCGTCACTGTCCATATATCTTTTTATATGACGGGAAGTGCGGCTTATTTCAAAACCAAGTCTTTTTTCCTTCATAAATCCTCCTTCATTGTCAGATAACTAATTGTTAGCCTGCGAATTGTTAGCAAACTAACATATATTATATTCAGAATTTTTATTTTGTCAACAGGATGATAAAATTTTCTTTCAAAAGCAGTGTTAAAATACAGTTACAAAATCGCTAACAAACATAAAAATATAATTTGTATTGTTATATTTGATTTAAAGTTGATGTAATTGTAAACTGATTATAAACAGTTTAGTAAAAAACCTTAAAATTAAAAATTATACTTGCCATAATGAAATATGTATGATATATTTAACGGTGTTAAATAAAGCGGCAGGTGACTGTTATATTATGGATAAAGAAAAACTTACAATAGAATTGATAGAAGCCTTTGACAGTGTAAACAAGACAGACATTTTAAACAGATTCCGTATTGCTCTCAAAGGCGAGGATTTACTTATCTGTATTCTTGTGCGAATGGGCGGAGTCAGCACCCCGGGGCAAATCGGCGAATTTGTCGAATACACTCCTGCAAGGCTTTCAGCCGTTCTTAAAAATCTTGAAAGCAAAGGCTTTATTACCAAAAGACAAGACGAATTGGATAAACGTTACAGTATAATCGAAATTACTGACAAAGGTCTTGAATATGAGCGTGAATTGGAAAAGGAAGTAATCGGCAATTCACTTTTTATCGTTGAACAACTCGGTGAAAAGGATTGTGCCGAATTTTTGCGTATTGTAAAAAGACTTGTAGAAATAGCAAAATACGAAAAAAAGACAGTTTAAGGAGAAGAAGGATGAATTTTATAAAAGGAAAAAAACTTTCAGTTAAGATACTGAGTGTTTTCATTTCTGCCCTTATCATTTTTTCGTCGGTGGTGCCTGCGTCGGCAACCGTCGAATATCCTGCAGGGATAACAAGTGAGCAGGCGTATCAGGCAATTTTCAAAACCGACAGTGTTATAGACTATCTTGTTAAGCAGACTCAGAATAAAACGTTAAGAGAATTGGCAGAAACTGAACTCTATTCCGATAAGGTGCTCAGCAGTATTCTCGTTGGTATATATCAGGCTGTGGAGGAAAATTCCGACTCCCTTGCCGTGCTGGGTCTTCGTACCTCTGTTTCAGATGTTGCCTCTTATCTTACATCTTACGGTGACGTTTCCGCAAAACTCGGCGGTTATTCAAACTGGTCATCAATTACCGACCTCGGCGCCACCTGGAACGTGAGTTCAAAGGCAGAATTTGCCTTCGCAATAAGCACAATGCTCACTCCCTTCAACGACCTTCTCTATGCACTTCTCTGCTCGGGCAGTTGTTCTGTCGGTCTTGCATTTTTCCTTAATATCAAGGGCTCGAACGGTTATGAAACGGCGATTATTCCCACTCTTGAAGCCCTGGGCTGTCAGAGCATAACTTCTCCCGAGGTTTTCTATGAACACGCAAAAGAAAACAAGGCATATATGATTTATCATATCGCCTATGATGTTCTTACACTTATCGAAAGCGTTCTTGATGCTCCCTGCGACAGAGCAACGGATATTCTTCCCTCAATCGCATATTTTGCAAATAACGGCGGACTTGAAAATGCCGTTTCCACTCTTATCTCACCCCTTAAGGTTCAGCTTTTGGGCATTGCAACCCTTGCAAATCTCGAAACCCTTATTGCTGACTCCGAGGAGTTTACGCAGAATTTTGCCGTTAACTTCAACGATATTCTTGCCACTCTCGGCTTCGGTCTTGAAAACGTTGACTTTGACCTTATTGCTTCCTGCGGCACCGTTTCGGGCAACAAAGTTATTGCCGATAAGCCTGCGGTGTTCATCGTTCTTCTGCGCTGGATAATCGACAGTGTCAAACTTAACGAAACAACCCTTAACAACGAAGTAAGCGGTATGAGTTTTATGGATACTCTCGATTTATCAACGGCTTTTTCGGGTGTTATGGATAAAAGCACCGACGATATAATTTCGACTCTCATTAACCTTCTGACCCAGAGTCAGAGCCGTTATAACGATTACCTGTGGCAGTTCAGCGGCTTTACACAGACGTCGGTTTCATATACGGCAAATCTTGACGCCTCAAAAATACAGAGAGTCGTTGACGGCACCGACGAACTCATTAACGAAATTCTTGCCGAATCAGACCCCGCAATGACTTTTGAAAAAGTTATGAAAGAGGGCGTCTATTCGTCTTCGATACTTTCACTTATCACAAAGTCGGTTTACGGTATCTTTGAAAACGAGGATATGGAACAGGTGTTAAGTCTTCTCGGCTATAACTATTCGCCCTCTGCCGTGGCTTCGGTTCTTCAGGCAAACGGCTTCAGTACGGCGGCAACGTCACTCAGAAGCATTTCTTCCTGGAGCGCTCTTGATACGGAAACATTCAGTTGGGGCATAACTCCCGGCGACAGAACTCAGTTTGTTTCCTGCCTTTGCGCCGCTTTCTCTCCCTTTGAAGAAATTTTCAGAATGTTACTTGCCGAGGGAAGTATAAAACTTTTCGACACCGTTGACATCTACGGCTCCAACGGCTACAACACCGCCATAATACCTTTGCTTGAAGCCGTAGGCTGTCCGAGTTCCTCAATTCTCACTTATGATGAATTTAAAACGGCGGCATCGGGCGGTGCAACAATAAGGGTAATTATAAATTCTATATGCGACCTTATTGACAGCATTGCTTCAAATCCTGTTTATGTTTTGACGGGTATAATACCCAATATGGTATATTTCCTTGACAATCAACTTGTTCAGTGTATCGAAAATCTTGTTTATCCCTTTGAGGATATACTTGAAACCTTTGATATGGAAAACAGTCTGGGTCTTTACTATCTGCGTGATGCGACTCTTTCCCAGGTTATATGCGAAATGCTTCTGAACAATGACTTCGGCATTAAACTTCCCGCTCTTAATCTTACACAGTTCAGCGGTATGGGCACACCTGTGACGGCACAGAGCAAGAGAACCTATCAGGGTCAGTACGTCAACGTCACCTACATTCAGTCAGACAGAACGGCAGTAATGATGTCGCTTCTGAGGTATCTCGTTGATATTATCAAGACCCCGGGCAACGAAAGCCTTCTTGACTCGGTGCTTCAGACGGATATGGGTACAAACCCGACGGTTTCTTCCTTTGTGCAGAACATTAAAACGGAACTGCAGATAAAAACCACCGACGAAACGGTGGAATGGATTTATCAACTTTTCTTTAAAGAAAGAGTCACCGTTGAGATAACCGAGTCACAGGAGTATACTCCCACCATTATTTACAAGGAAAAGAACAATGTATGGAAGGTAATTATTACTCTTATCATTATATATGTTATCCTTGAAGTTATTTATTTCTTTAACCGCAAGAGGATAAGAGTCCTTTATGCCCAACTCAGAGAAAAAACAAAAAATAAAACGAGGAAGAATCAGGAGGTATAAGAAATGCTTGTACTTAAAAATATAGTTAAAGACTATGTGGCAGGTGACAGTAAAGTCAGAGCCCTGCGTGAAATGAGCATAAACTTTCGGGAAAATGAATTTGTTTCAATTCTCGGTCCTTCGGGTTGCGGTAAAACGACCCTGCTTAATATTATCGGCGGTCTTGACAGATACACCAGCGGTGACCTTATTATCAACGGCAAATCGACGGAATCTTTCACAGACAGCGATTGGGATACATACAGAAACCATTCAATCGGTTTCGTTTTCCAAAGTTATAATCTTATCCCTCATCAGACGGTTCTTGCCAACGTTGAACTTGCTCTGACACTTACGGGTGTTTCCAAGAAGGAAAGACGTGCCAAGGCAATTGCCGCTCTCAACAAGGTTGGTCTTAACGAGCAGATTTACAAAAAGCCCAACCAGATGTCAGGCGGTCAGATGCAGAGAGTTGCTATCGCAAGAGCCCTTATCAATGACCCGGATATTCTTCTTGCCGACGAGCCCACGGGTGCTCTCGACAGTGAAACAAGCGTGCAGATAATGGAAATTCTTAAAGAGATTTCCAAAGATAAACTTATCATTATGGTAACCCATAACCCCGAACTCGCCGAGCAATATTCCAACCGTATCATCAGATGCCTTGACGGTCAGGTTGTGGGCGACTCAAACCCCTTCGTACCCAAAATGGGAGATTACTTCCTTGAAAAGAAAAGAGCAGAGGAAGAAAAACTCAAGGGTAAAAAGCCTTCAATGAGTCTTAAGACGGCTTTCGGTCTTAGCATCAGAAACCTCGGCACCAAAAAAGGCAGAACAATCCTTACCTGCTTTGCGGGTTCAATCGGTATTATCGGTATCGCTCTTGTTCTTGCACTTTCAACGGGTATACAGGCTTATGTTGATAAGGTTCAGACCGACGCACTTACGGCATACCCTATGAGTATTGAAGAATCCTCAATGGACATTGAAAGTATGGTGAACTCCTTTACGGGTATGGTACAGCCGGGAGAACTTGACCACGACAGAGATAACATCTATATGAACGAGATGTTTGCAAGTCTTCTCAATGAGTTTATCAATAAGTCTTCAATAAACAACATCAAAGCCTTCAAGAAGTATATCGAAGACAATCAGGCTGTATTTGACGAACTGTGCAACGATATTCAGTATAAATACGAAACAGACCTTAACATTTACGTTTCCGATACAAGTTCGAAAATCGTTCAGGTAAATCCCAGCACCTTGCTTGATGCCGTTGGTGCTTCGGGTGTTACGGACCTTATGGAAAGTTTCACAAACTCCTCGGTTTTCAACATCTGGAAGGAACTTATCGGAAACAGAGAAACTCTCGAAGAACAGTATGACCTTATTTACGGACGTTATCCCGAAGCAAAGAATGAGGTTGTGCTCATAACCGATGCCAACAACGAAATTAACGACCTTGTTGTTTACGGTCTTGGTCTTAAAGATCAGAGCGAACTTGTAAACGATGTTATGAACTCCCTTTCAAGCGGTACTGAAATGGAGGGTGTCAGCGAAGAATATTACACCTACGAAGACATCTGCTCGAGAACTTTTAAACTCGTATTCAACAGTGACTATATGGTCAAGGATTCGAAAACGGGTCTTTGGAAGGATATGAGAAACAGCAAAACCCATCTCAAGAAAATCGTTGACAACGGTATGGAAATCAAAATTGTCGGTATTCTCCGTGCCGATGAAGACAATATGATGTCAATTATAACGGGTGCCGTTGGCTATACCTCTGAACTTATGGAATATGCTCTTGAGTATGTTGCTTCTTCTCAGGTTGTTCAGGAACAGCTTAATAATCAGACCGTTGACGTTATCACGGGTAACACCTTCAATACTCTCACCGTTAACGACTTTGACCTCAAAGATATCAACTTTGAAGATATCGACCTTAATTACCTTGACATTTCGGCATTCACAAGTCTTCTTGAAGATATCGATATGTCCAACCTTGATATTTCCTCAATAACTTCTATGTCATCTGTGTCGGGTCTTTTAGGTGATATGACAGACCTTCAGAAAAAACTTGTTGAAGGCTACCTCAACGACCAGCAGGTTCTTGCCATTAAGCAGGCTTATGTCGATACTCTTAATTCAAAGTGTTCCTATGAAGCAACAATGGCAACTCTCGGTTATGAACTTGCAGATTCACCCACTTCAATTTATTTCTATGCAAAGAGTTTTGATGCAAAGAAAGAACTCAGTGAAGTGATTAACTATTATAACGAGCAGGTTACTGCCGACGGTCATAAGGAATATGCCATTGAAGTTACCGATGCCGTTGGTGCAATGCTTTCACTTGTAACAACAATGATAAATATTGTAACTTACGTTCTTGTTATTTTCGTTGCAATTTCCCTTGTTGTTTCATCAATTATGATTGGTATCATCACCTACATTTCCGTTCTTGAAAGAACAAAGGAAATCGGTATCCTCCGAGCAATCGGTGCTTCAAAGGGCGACGTTGCAAGCGTGTTCAACGCAGAAACGCTGACCATAGGCTTCGCCTCGGGTGTGCTGGGCATAGTATGTACTTTGCTTATAGAACTGCCCATCAATATTCTTCTTGAACATTTCACCGCTTCAGGTGCGGCGGCTCAGCTGCCCTTCACCTCGGCACTTGCCCTTATCGGCATAAGTGTATTCCTTACATTTATTGCAGGTCTTGTGCCTTCGTCAATGGCGGCAAAGAAGGATCCCGTTGAGGCTCTCAGAACTGACTAAAATTTATGCCGTGTGTCCCAAAGACACACGGCACAAATTTTATAACTTTGTCCGCCCCCCTGCGGACAAATAAAATATCATTAAGGGTTCTGGGTACTGTTTTGCCTTTCAGGCGAGGCAAGAAAGCAGGCACTATTTAGGTGAGTTGAAACGGTTAGGATAACTCATCCGTCAGTCTTACGACTGCCACCTTTTTCTCCGAAAACGGGAACCCTTTTGTCTGCTATGCAGACATTTCCCCTAACAGGGGAATAACCTGCAGGGAAGGCAAAGAACCTTTCCGTTAGACTTGCTATGTACAAAGGCTGGCGGAAGTCTGTGGAAGAAAAGAACTCTGTAGCGG
>CAYNIN010000057.1:0-11110 GCA_964397395.1 uncultured Faecalibacterium sp. | reverse complement strand
ATATTTTGAAGTTACTTCTCTTTTTTATTGGGTCACATCATTTTAGCACATACAATATTATCAACTTTGTTCCGATAACAGCGCCTTTAATATCCGCTTTTTTCTGCGGTACCGACAGGGAAAAATCTTTTACTTTGATTTTTCCAATCTGTCAATAATAAGTTTATATCCGCCGTCACCGTAATTTATGCACTTTCCTATGCGGCTTATTGTTGCGGTGCTTGCACCGGTGCTTTCGTTGACTTCAAGATAACTGCAACCTTTCAGAAGTTTCTGTGCAACTTCAAGACGCTGAGCAAAAGTGCTCAGTTCAACCTTGGAGCACAGGTCTTCAAAAAACAGTTTACATTCCTCTTCGGTCTGTATTTTTATTATTGCTTCATATAGCCTTTGAACTGCTTTTTCATTATAAATATTCAACAATAGCACCTCCGACAGTTTAGCGTGTTAACATTTTATCACTATAAAGCGAGAAAGTCAACAGCAAAAAACACCAAAAAGCCCTGAAAAATTTCTGTCTTTTCCGTTATAATGTCTTTCTGAGTCAAGCAAAAAACTGCCGCAAGAGCGACAGTTTTATTTTTACTGATAGTTTTGAGCAAAGAAGTTTTCTGCACTGTAAGGGATAACAACCCTTTGTATGTATCCGTCCTTTTCAAAGAAGAAGGTATAGCCGTCTTCGCACATAGCGTTTGAAGAAGAATAAACGGCCTTGCCGATTTCCTCTCTGTCGGCGGGTATGTTTTCTGAGGTCATATCGTATCCGCTGTAAATACAGTAAAGAGCAACCTGGACGTCATTATAATCCGCAGTGAAAATGTTTCTTTTTGAAAGGTTATCGCCCGTATTTACATCAAGGATATAACCGTCAATCTCTTTTTCGGGAAGAATAAGAACTTGCGTTTCTTCGCCGTTTTCATTTTCCGCCGTTTCCATCCTTGCGTTACCCGTAACGGTTTCCTGAACAATTGAAAGACAGCCGTTTTTGTTATAGGTAACTCTTGAAGTGACAGTTACGTTTTCCTTTATAAGTTCGGGACTTGCCTTATAAGACTCAATGATATTTTCATAAAGTTGATTTACTGATTTTTCGGCAGTGGTATTGCCGCTGAAACAGGGATATTCAAAACTTACCGATGCAATTACTTTTCCGCTTTCGTCTTTGTTTTCAACGGTTTCTTTCTTCATATCATAAGAAAGGTCGCCTTTGTTATTCGGGATAATTACGCCGTTTGCATCAATATATGTTTCGTGACTGATTTCAACAATCTCCCACTCTGTCACTCCGCTGATAGTCACTTTATCGAAAACGACACAGGTTTCAAAGTATTCCGAATTGCCGTCGGCGGAACTTTCATCATAGAAAGCACACTTTGCATAGTAAGTGCCGTCACTGCTTCTTATCGTTGAAAGCACCTGGGCTTTAACCGATGAACTGAAAGTTTCACCGCTGTTTGCAAAGTAGTATTTGCCGTTATAATAATAGCAGTCTTTTTCGTTAATCTGACCGCTTACGGTAAAGCCGAATTCTTTAAGAATGACCTTCACCAGACTTTCGTCTGCAACAAAGTAACTGTAATCTCCGTTTTCATTGGCAAAACGGCAGGCAGGGTCGGCTTCATTTACCATAAGTTTACCAATACCGTACTTCTTACTGTAAAGGGAGCCGGGGTTGCCCGGGTTGAGATATCGGGCAACAAAACTGCCTTCGGTATCTTCGCCCTGCTCAAAATCCTCGTATGCAACAATGCCGATGTCCGAAAGGTAGTCTTCTAACTGCTTTGTTTCCTCTGAAGAAAGTCCGCTTAAAGCAATGGTTTTAACCGTATCGTCACTTTCTTCAAATATATCCGTAAAGGCACCTAATGCTGTAAGAACACCGAGAAGAATAAACACCGCTACCGTCAGGGCAACGATTACATTCATTGCCGACTTTTCTTTTCTTGAAGGCGGTTTCTTTTCGGAACGCTCGGGAATTATTTCATCCTCTTCTTCGTGACTGTCGGCTTCGCTCAAAGGCTCGTCGTCCTGATTTACGTTTGCTTCTTCGGGAGAAATTTCTTCTTCCTCTCTCTTAACGTTTTCGCTGAAGATGTCTTCTGCCTTATATATGATTTCCGTTTCGGCGCTGTTTTCGCTGTTTGCCTGAGAGTCTGCTTCGGAACCTTCAACCGAGGTTTCCCGATTTTCTTTCACAGCCTCATATTCCGCTTCTTCAACAGTCTTTTCTTGAACATCATAATTGCTCTTGATTGGGGTACCGCATTCGGGGCAACAGGAAAAACTGTCGTCGAAAATATTTGCACAGTTTTTACATATCATAACTGAACATCCTTTCCTCTGAATAAATCAGTTCAATAAATCAAGAAGTTCCGTAATTTTTTCAATTTCCGCCTTGGTCGCCTGACCTAAACCTTTGCCTTTAAAGTCACCGTAATTCATTCTTACCGCCTGCATATCGGCACCGAGAGCACCTTGAATATCGTTTACGGGGTGGTCACCTACAAAAAGGGCTTCTTCATTTTTTACCCCTGCACGTCTGCAAGCCTCATCAAAAATACGGCGGTCGGGTTTGTAAATACCTATATCCCCCGACACCACAACTACATCAAACATTTCTCTTATGCCTGCCGTATCGAGTTTGATATTCTGCAAAGATGAAACACCGTTTGTAATGCAGCCGATGACGTATCCCTTTTCTTTAAGGGTTTTAAGCACATCTACGGCACCGTCAAGCATAACAACGTGTTTTCCGAAATCATAATTGAAAGAATCGTAGAGTTCTTCAAGGGGCGGATGATTTTCCCACTTCCACAGTTCAATCATTTCAGGAAAATAAACTTCTCTGTCTTTGTAACCGCCGTCCACATGTTCTTCCATTTCATCAAGTTTTATGAGTCTTTCCTCTTCGTCAATATCGGGAAAATATTTTGTCAGAAAGGACTCGCAGTAAAGTCTGTAAGCACCTTTTCTGCTCTGGAGTGTATCGTCAAAATCAAAGAAAATTGCTTTTACGTCAATTTTATTCATTCATATCATTCCTTTTAAATAAGTCTCTTGAAACTTCAATATCTTTTTCAATAGCCTGTTTGAGTTCCTGAATGTCGGAAAATTTCTTTTCTCCTCTTAAATATTTTATCAGGCTCACCTTAATATTATTACCGTAAAGATTGCCGTCATAATCAAGTATGCAGGTTTCACTTCTCAAATCTTTGCCGCACACAGTGGGTCTTGTGCCCACATTTGTAACGGCAGGATAAATCATTCCGTCAAGAGTCACTTGTGAAGCGTATACACCGTACTTGGGTACGACGTAATTCTGCGGAAAAAACTGGTTTATGGTCGGGAAGCCGAAGCCTCTGCCGAGACCGTCACCTTTTTCAACGGTAAAATCATAAGTATAATGAAAGCCCAACATACCGTTGGCTTTTTCAATTTCACCTTTTTGAATATAATTTCTTATAACGGTGGAACTGACTTTTTCATTTTCATAAAACACGTCGGGAACGGTTATAACCTCTGTCCCTTTTTCTTCAAGGAACTCTTTAAGGCTCTGCGCCGTACCTTTTCCGTCTTTTCCGTATCGGTAATCTTCGCCGCAGGAAAGAACTTTTGCACCGAGTTTTTCAAGAAGTATTTTTTCGGAAAATTCTTCGGGCGAATAGTTCATAGCCTGAATAAAGTCAAAGTCAATTACCTCAAAGCCCATCTTTTCCAAGGCTTCCCTTTTGAGTCTTTCACTCATAAGTATGGGCGGAATATCACCGTGTAATGCTTTTCGGGGATGAACGTCAAAGGCAAGAACAACGGGTTTAAGGTTTCTCTCTCGGGCAAGAGAAAGAGCCTTGTTCAGCACCGCTTTGTGCCCGATATGAACGCCGTCAAAATACCCCAATGCAACCGCAGTGGATTTTTCTTCTTTACCATCAGAAAGCATTTCAGTCCTCCCCTTGTCTGACATATACTCTCTTAACGGAAAGTTCTGTTTTTTCGGCATCAATTTCACCGATACCGAGAAACTCTCCTTCGGGAGAATATACGTTATAAAATCCCGTTTCTTTCTTTCCGCCGAAACGGTTTATATCCAAGGCACCGCCGTTGCGAAAGCGCTTTGCCTGAGGTGCCGTCACCTTGATTTCAGGATATGAAACGAAAGAATCCGTCTTAATGAGAGCCTTTGAAAGTTCACCTTTTTCTTTGAGAAGTTCAAGTTCACTGAGAGTATGGCAGTTTTCAACGGAAACACCGTTTGCCCGGGTTCTGCGAAGGCTCGTCATAACGGCACCGCAGGAAAGAGCCTGTCCTATATCCGAAATAAGTGAACGGATATAAGTACCGCTGCTGCAGGAAACTTCAATTTCATATTCGTTATTTTCTTCGTCGGCTTTTGTAAGAGTAAGAGAATGAACGGTTACCTTTCTTTCTTCTCTTTCAATTTCAATACCCTGCCTTGCAAGGTCATAAAGGCGCACACCGTCTTTTTTTATTGCCGAGTACATAGGCGGAAGTTGAGAGATTTCTCCTTTAAAAGTCGGGAGCACTCTTTCCACGTCTTCCTTTTTTACCCTGACCTCTGTTTCGGAAAGCATCTTACCCGTAATATCAAGGGTATCGGTGGTCTTTCCCAGAACGAACCCTGCTTTATAGGATTTACCGTGATTATTTATAAGTTCAATAAACCTTGTTGCGCCGCCCAAAGCAACGACCATAACTCCCGTTGCCATAGGGTCAAGAGTGCCTGTGTGTCCTGCTTTCTTTTCGCCGAAAATCTTTCCCGTGCGTCTTGCAAGAGTAAAGGAAGTCATATTTTCATCTTTATCAAGAAAAACAAAACCCGTCACAGTATCACTCCTTTCAAAGCGGCGAATACACCTTTTCCGCTTTCGTCACCTTTTAAATAATATTTTCGGTGATGTATTTCACCAGATCTTCTTTCACCTTAAGGGGCTCTTCGTCAAATTTACAGCCTGCGGCTCTTGTGTGTCCGCCGCCGCCGAAATGGCTGCAGATTGCCGATGCGTCATAGCCCTCATGGGTACGCACGGAAACGCTGACCGTGCCGTTTTCTTTTTCCTTGATTGTAACACCGACCTTTACGCCCTCAATCTGCCTTGCGAGAGGTACGATAGCATCAAGGTCTGATTCCTTGCTGGAGGTTTTTTCAAGAATATCCTTCGTTACGGTGATAACGGCAAGTTTGCCTTCGCCGTAAAGTTCGAGAGTATCAAGACAAAGTTTCTCAAGAAGGATTGAATTCATACTCTTTGTTTCAAACATCACCGTGTTAATCATTGCAGCATTGGCTCCGTAAGCGATGAGTTCTGCGGCTATGCGGTGAGTTCTTGCCGTAACGTTGGAGTATCTGAAACAGCCCGTGTCCGTTGTAACGCCCGTATAAATACAGTCGGCGATTTTTTTGTCAACGGTGACACCCAAAGCCTTTATAAGAAGATAGATAACCTCACAAGCCGAAGCCGAGCCGGGCTCACAGTAAGTTTCCTTTGCAAAGGCTTTACTTGCAGAGTGGTGATCAATGGCAAGGTCAACCTTATCGCCGTACTGCTCACTGATTTTGTCACCTAAAAGTTTTCTGTCGGCAACATCAACGCTTATGATGAATCTTTCTTTAAATTCAGGCATTGACACACCCTCAAAAAGATAGTCGTACTTCTTGTTGATTTCGTCACCGTTTATGAGTTTTGCTCTTTTGCCCATCTTCTTTAATGCACACAAAAGGGCAATTCCGCTTCCGAGGGTGTCGCCGTCGGGGTTTGCGTGAGTGAGAATGAGAATGTCATCTGCCATCTTCAGTCTTTCGACTGTACGGGGAAAATCAATTATCATATCACTCACCCCTGTTTTCGAGTTTTTTAAACATATTGAAGCCTTGCTCAATTGAATCGTCGGCAATAAACTTCAGTTCGGGAGTTTTTCTCAGGTGAAGTGCCGAACCCACCTCACGTCTTATATAACCCGTTGCCGCTGTAAGACCTTTGACTGCCTCTTTTGCTGAGTCAATGCCCTTTATGTCGCTGACATAAACCTTTGCGTAAGACGCATCGGAAGACACTTCCACACGGACAACGGTCAACATCTTACCCATAACTCTCGGGTCTTTAAGGTCACGGATAACTGCGATAATTTCACGCTTGATGTCTTCCGAAACCCTGTCTATTCTGAATCCTGCCATGAGATTTTCCTTTCTCTGATTACAGACAAATTCCGTTTTTTGTTCTGATTTGGCGGACACGGCACGCCGTGCCATAAATATATATCGTTTTGTTACAAACTATATTGTGAGCATTTTTGCCGACAGATTCGGATGAATAAGTCTTTTTCCTCGCCCCGAAGGCGTAGGAATATACTCCGAGCGGGTGAGAAAACGGCTTATTCGCCGAAGGTGGATAGCAAAAATCAATCTCTGTATTCTTCCATCATAAACGCTTCGAAAATATCGCCCTCTTTGATGTCGTTAAACTTTGTAAGACCGATACCGCATTCAAAGCCGCTCATAACTTCTTTAACGTCGTCTTTAAAACGGCGGAGTGAAGAAATTTCGTCTTCGGTGATAACTATGCCGTCACGTACAACACGGATAAGTGCATTTCTTGTAACTTTACCTTCCTGAACGTAGGAACCTGCGATTTTACCTGCAGAGGAAAGATTCATAACTGTTCTGACTTCGATTCTGCCGAGGGCAACTTCACGGTACTTGGGAGCGAGCATACCCTTCATAGCGGCTTCGATTTCTTCAATACAGTCATAGATGATTCTGTACATTCTCATCTCAACCTTATCACGTTCTGCAAGAGTCTGTGCATTGACGTCGGGACGAACATTGAAACCTACGATAATAGCATTTGATGCACCTGCAAGTTGTACGTCAGATTCGTTGATAGCACCTACACCGCCGTGAATAACGGAAACCTTGACTTCTTCGTTTGTGAGTTTTTCAAGGTTCTGCTTAACGGCTTCAACGGAGCCCTGTACGTCTGCCTTGACGATGATATTAAGTTGCTTGAGTTCACCCTCTTTAAGTGATGAGAAGAGAGTGTCAAGAGTAACTTTCTGCTGTGCATTAAATTCTGCCTGCTTTGCTTCGTGCTTCTTCTTTTCAACAAGTTCTCTTGCAAGTTTTTCATCGGAAGCAACGTCGAAGGTGTCACCTGCGTTGGGAGTTACGTCAAGACCTGTGATTTCAACGGGTACGGAAGGACCTGCAGTTTTAATGCGCTGACCTCTTTCGTTGGACATAACTCTTACTCGACCTACGGACTGACCTGCAACAACAATGTCGCCTGCATTGAGAGTACCGTTCTGAACAAGGAGAGTTGCAATGGGACCACGGCCCTTGTCAAGTCTTGCTTCAATAACAACACCTTTTGCGGCTCTGTTGGGGTTAGCCTTGAGTTCTGCCATTTCAGCAACAAGGAGAATTGATTCAAGAAGTGAGTCAATACCCATCTGTGTCTTTGCCGAAACGGGTACGCAGATTGTGTCACCGCCCCATTCTTCAGGTACGATGTTATATTCTGTGAGTTGCTGTTTAACTCTTTCGGGGTTTGCGCCCTCTTTATCCATTTTGTTGATGGCAACGATGATTGTAACGCCTGCTGCTCTTGCGTGGTTAATTGCTTCAATTGTCTGGGGCATAATACCGTCATCGGCAGCAACAACGAGTACGGCAATATCCGTTGCCATTGCGCCTCTTGCTCTCATTGAGGTGAAAGCGGCGTGACCCGGTGTGTCAAGGAAAGTGATTTTCTGACCGTCAAGGTCAACTCTGTAAGCACCGATGTGCTGAGTGATACCGCCTGCTTCCGTTGAAGTTACGGAGGCGTTTCTGATGGCGTCAAGAATTGAAGTTTTACCGTGGTCAACGTGACCCATAACAACAACAACGGGATCTCTGGGAAGAAGATCGTCTTCGCTGTCTTCGTGGTCGTCGATGATTCTATCTTCAATGGTAACAACAACTTCTTTTTCAACCTTTGCACCGAGTTCTGTTGCAACGATTTCCGCAGTATCGAAGTCAATTGTCTGGTTAACGGTTGCCATTACGCCGAGTTTGAACATTTCCTTGATAACTTCGGCGGCAGTTCTTCTGAGAAGTTCTGCAAGTTCGCCAACGGTAATTTCGTCACCGATTTTAACCGTAAGAGTTTTCTTTGCTCTTTCGGAAGCAATTCTCTTGAGTCTTTCTGCTTCCGTTTCTCTCTTTGAGGAACGTGTACCCTGCTGTTTTCTGTACTGCTGACTCTTCTGCTTTAATTTCTGCTTGTTGGAGCCCATATCGTTCATACGGTTAGCAGGAGCGATTTCCTCATATCTTTCGTTGTACTTTTCAAGGTCAACGTTGTTACTTCTTGTATCAACGGTTCTCTTTTCGCCCTTTGTTCTGGACTGTAGGATTTTTTCGCTCTTTTCTTTTTTGGCGGCTTGAACGGGTGCAGACTGCTTGGGCTGAGGCTTCTTTGCCTCGGGTTTCTTTTCTGCCTTTTCCGCTTTCTTTTCGGGCTTGCTTTCCTTTGCCTTTTCGGAAGATTTTTCCTTTACAGGCTTCTTTTCGGTTTCGGGAGCCTTTTCTTCTGCCGTCTTTTCTTCCTTTGCTTCCTGTTTTTCTGCCTTTTTCTTTTCGCCTGCGGCAAAATAAGCGTCAAAGGAAGGTGCTTCCGCCGCCTTTGTTACGGTTTCAAAAATAAAGTCAAGTTCTCTGTCTTCAAGAACTGTTGTGTGTTTCTTTTCGTCGCTTGAGCAATCCTGAAGAATTTCAATAATCTGCTTACTGCTCATACCGAAGTCTTTTGCAACTTCGTGGATTTTATATTTTCCTCTTGGCATATAGTATCATTCCTTTCCGTCTGAATTGAGTGAATAGTTTTTTTGTGCCGATTTTGCAAAACCCTCATCGTCAACAGATATAACTGCCGCCTTTGAGCCGATTGCTTTTGAAATATCGGCGGTCAAATATGATGTTATTAAAACGGGAATATTCTTATTTTCGTATTGGCAGGCGTGGGCAATTTCCTTTTGAAGTCTTTCGGAACCTTCTGAAGAAAGAACAACAAGTTTTGCCCTGTTTTTCACTACGGAAGAAATCACCGCATCGTGACCGAGGGAAAGTTTTCCGCATTTTCTTGCCATACCTAAAAGAGAAAGAAATTTATCGTTCACTTTTTTTGAGCTCCTCTTTCATATTCTCAATAACCTCATCGGGAATCTGACACGAAAAAGCCTTCTGAAATCTTTTTGCTTTAATGCATTTTTCAAAACATTCCGTCTTTCTGCAAATGTAAGCGCCTCTGCCCGGCTTTTTGCCGATAAGGTCAAGACTGATTTCAAAGGACTCTTCGTCGCCGCCGCTGATTTTCGTTTTAACAACTCTGACGAGTTCCTTCTGAGGGAACATTTCACCGCAACCGAGACATTTTCTCTCGGGCACTTTTTTCTTTCCTGTCATACTGCTTCCCCCTTTTCAGAACTTATTATTCGTTAGCGTTGCTTTCAGCCTTGATGTCGATTTTCCAGCCAACAAGTTTTGCCGCAAGTCTTACATTCTGTCCTTTGTTACCGATTGCAAGAGAAAGTTGGTTATCGGGAACAACAACTTTGCAGGACCTGTTGTCTTCATCAAGAACGGTAACTGAAATTACCTCTGAAGGAGCAAGGGCTGCCGAAATATATTCTTCGGGTGACTCACTGTAACGCACAATATCAATCTTTTCGCCGCCGAGGGCTTCAATGATATTGTTTACTCTCTGACCTCTGGGGCCGATACATGCGCCTACTGCATCAACGTTTTCGTCGTTACTCTTAACTGAAATTTTTGTTCTTGAGCCTGCTTCTCTTGAAATTGACATAACTTCAACAATGCCGTCGGAAATTTCCGTAACTTCCATTTCGAAAAGTCTTTTAACAAGACCGGGATGCTTTCTTGAAATGTTTGCATAGGAAGTATTGCCGTCTTCTTTGATCGAGGCAACATAAACCTTGATAAGCTGACCTGCTGAAAGATTTTCACCGGGGATCTGTTCAGAGCGGGGAAGAATTGCGTTTGCTCTGCCGATTTCGATGGATGCGTCGCCTGTGTCGGGATATACGATGTTAACTTTAGCAGTAACAACTTCGTGCTGTCTGTTTTGAAATTCCTTTGCGGCAAGTTCTCTTTCTGCCTCTCTGATACCCTGACGGATAACGCTCTTTGCGGTCTGGGCAACGATTCTGCCGAACTTTTTGGGCTCAAGGGTAATTTCAACAAAAGAACCTACCTGAGCGTTGGGGTCATAGTTTCTTGCCTGTTCAAGTGTCATTTCTGCAAGGGGTTCTTCAACCTCGTCAACAACGGCAATTTTTACATAAACATTCATTGTCTGCTTTTCGGGGTCGATGTCGCACACAACGTTATCTCTGTTGCCGTAACTGTTTCTGGTTGCAGAAATAATTGCAGCCTTGATTTTTTCAAACATATATTCGGGAGAAATACCCTTTTCGCTTTCAAGCAATTTTACCGCTTCAAAAAATTCTTTGTTCATTTTTTTCTGTTCTTCCTTTCTTAACGTATAAAATCTTTACATATCGAAGTCATCGGCTTTTATCCACGATGCTTCTTTTTTTGTGAAGGTAAGACCGCCTTCACCCTCGGTTCTTACCGTTATATTACCGTCGTCGTAACTTTCGAGAATGCCTGAAAATTCTCTTTTGCCCTCGACGGGTCTTATCATTTTTACTTTAACTTTTTCACCGATGTAAGCCTCAAAATGTTCGGGTCTTACCAGATCCCTTTCAACTCCCGGTGAACTTACCTCAAGATAATACGCCTGCTCAATGGGGTCGCTTTCGTCAAGAGGTTTGTCGATTGCGTGACTGAGGTTGACACAGTCGTCGATACCTACTCCGCCGTCTTTATCAATGAAAATACGCAGATACCAGGAAGCGCCCTCTTTAAGAAAACGCACGTCCCATATTCTGAGACCGAGTTCTTCAGCGTAAGGCTCCACGATTTCCCACACGGCAGTAACGGTATTTTTGCCCTTTGCCATAAAATCACTCCTTAAAAAATATTCAATTGTATTGAGTAATGAAACCCGATTTTGCAACAAATAAGAGCGGA
>CAYNIN010000056.1:0-11608 GCA_964397395.1 uncultured Faecalibacterium sp. | reverse complement strand
CACGGCTCAGCCGTGTTTTTCTCTTTTTTAACTTGTATTTCCTTCAGGTATAGAGTATAATCAATGAAAATATTTCTCAACTCACAAAGGAGAAAACCTATGACCAAGCAAATGATCCGCAGAGTAAAATGCGGCTGTTTTCTTACAAGTGCGTCAATGTCTGTTGTGGCAAATTTGTCACCGATACTGTTTCTGACTTTCAGAAGTCTTTACGGAATTTCTTTTTCACTTTTAGGTTTGCTTGTGCTTATCAATTTTTCGGTACAACTTATTGTTGACCTTATTTTATCCTTCTTTTCTCATAAATTCGATATGAAGAAAACCGTAAAACTTACTCCTGCTTTTTCCGCCCTCGGACTTGTGATATACGCCCTTTACCCCTTTTTATTTCCTGAAACGGTTTATTTGGGGCTCGTTATCGGAACGGTTATTTTCTCTGCAGGCAGCGGACTTGCCGAGGTGCTTATAAGTCCCGTTGTTGCGGCAATTCCCGCAAAGGACCCTGACAGAGAAATGAGCAAGCTTCATTCCATTTACGCCTGGGGCACCGTGGCGGTAATTTTCATCTGTACGGGTTTTATTATTCTTTTCGGCAGTGAAAATTGGCAGTATCTTGCTTTGGTTTTCGCCCTTATTCCCACGGCGGCAACTATTGTATTTTCAAAAAGCGACATACCCGAAATGGCGACTCCCGAAAAGACATCGGGTGCCCTTGATATGCTTAAAAATAAGGGTGTGTGGCTCTGCATTACTGCAATTTTTCTCGGCGGTGCCGCAGAATGTACAATGGCACAGTGGTGTTCGGGTTATCTTGAGGGGGCTCTGGGCATTGAAAAAGTCTGGGGTGATATCTTCGGTACGGCAGTTTTCTCGGTAACTCTCGGTCTTGGAAGAAGCCTTTACGGCAAGTTCGGCAAAGATGTGGGCAGAGTAATTTTCTTCGGCAGTGCGGGTGCCGTTATCTGCTATTTTACGGCGGCTGTTTCATCAAATGCCTTTGTGGGTCTTCTTGCCTGCGGCTTAACGGGCTTTTGCGTTTCAATGCTCTGGCCTGGAAATCTTGTTGCCGCAACGGACAGATTTCCCCAAGGCGGTGTGTTTATCTATGCGATTATGGCGGCAGGCGGTGACCTTGGCGCCTCCGTCGGTCCTCAACTCATCGGCGTTGTAACTGACCTTACAATTGCTTCCGAAAAGGCATTGGCTCTTGCAGAAAATTTCGGTATCACCGCCGAACAGTTTGGTATGAAACTCGGTATGCTTGTGGGTATGCTGTTCCCCCTTGCAGGCTGCTTTGTCTATTACGGAATTTGGAAGAAAAAGAAAGTTTAAGTTAAAGATAATACCACCCGAAAAAACACTTCTTCGGGTGGTAATTCTATCTTAAGTATATGCAAAAAAAACTATGCACCGCAGGTGTGTTTCATTCAGGAATTATACCTGCTCATAGCCTTGTCAATGTCGCCCGTTACCATAATTTCAACGGCACCGACAACGTTTTCCGCCGCCTTTTTCATCTCCTTTGCCTCGCTCTGACTGAAACGGGAAAGCACCCAATCTGCAAGGTCGTATTCGGGGTTGGGCTTTGCACCCACACCCACTTTTATTCGGGGAAATTCATTGCTGTTTAAGTGGTAGATGATGTTTTTCATACCGTTGTGTCCGCCGTCGGAGCCTTTGCGTCTTATGCGCAGTTTACCCGGGTCAAGACTGATGTCATCGAAAATCACAATGATTTTTTCGGGGGGTATTTTATAAAAAGATGCCGCATCTCTTACGGCTTCACCGCTTAAATTCATAAAAGTCTGCGGTTTGAGGAAAAGGCAACGCTTACCCTCGATTCTGCCTTCACCCATAAGGGATTTAAACTTGAGTTTGTTTATTATTACGCCGTATTTTTCCGCCACAACGTCAAGACAGATAAATCCTGCGTTATGTCTTGTGTTTTCATATTTTGTGCCGGGGTTGCCGAGACCCACCAGCATATAATCGAAGTTGCTTGAAAATTCTTTGTTTTTTCTGAATATCATCTTTTGTCACCTTTAATATTTTTTGCTTTATAATTATGCCAATAATTAAGGAAATAATCAAGTGATTTTTCATTTTTTATTTTATGGGATTGTTAAAGAAAGGAATTTTATTCCTGTAATATTGTATATGGAGGCTTTATATTTCTAAATTGTAATTAAAACGAGAAATGTATATGATATAATAAACCGATTATACATACCTGTTCGGAGGAATAATAATGGAAGAAAAAATCGACCGTGAAAATACGGAACTTATAATAGGCAGAAACGCTGTTTCCGAAGCACTCAGAAACGGCAGAGCAATCAACACCGTCTTCGTTATGAGAGGCGAAAGAAACGGCTCTATAGGCAGGATACTTGCTGAAAGCAGAGAAAAGAAAATCGTCATAAAAGAAGTTGACAAAAAGAAACTTGACTTTATGTGCGGTCAGGGAAACCATCAGGGCATTGCCGCTTATGCCGCCGCCCACGAATATGCCGAGGTGGAGGACATTCTCGCCCTTGCAAAAGAAAGGGGAGAAGAACCTTTCATCATTCTCTGTGACGGTATCGAAGACCCCCACAATTTAGGTGCGATTATCCGTACCGCCGAAACTGCAGGGGCTCACGGTGTTATTATCCCCAAACGCAGAAACGCATCTCTCACCTGGGCAGTGGGTAAGGCTTCGGCAGGTGCCGTTGAGTATGTACCCGTTGCAAGAGTGGGCAATCTTGCTTCGGTTATCGACGAACTCAAGGAAAAGGGTTTGTGGGTATATTCAGCGGATATGGACGGACAGAATTGGTGCGAAACTGACTTTTCGGGCGGCGTTGTACTCGTTGTCGGCTCCGAAGGTAACGGTGTGAGCAGGCTTATAAGAGAAAAAAGCGACTTCATCGTTTCACTTCCCATGAGGGGAAAAATCACTTCTCTTAACGCTTCCGTTGCTTCAGGCATACTTATGTATGAAGTTACAAGACAAAGATTAAACCTTAAACAGAAATAAGATTCTGAAACAGAAAGTATTCGGAAAGGACAGATATTTATGTCAGAAAAGGAAAAGAAGAATAAATACGGCAAAGATGAAGCCTATCAGGAACCTGATTATGACATCTTTGACCTTGATAGATTCGGCGATGAAGATGAGCGCTTTTCAAAGAAAGGACTTAACCGTTTCAAAAAGAGTAAGGCAGACAAAAAAGCACAGGAGAAACCTCAGGTTAAAAAGGCTCCCCCAAAACCCCGTGAGCCGCTGAAACCCTTTGTTCCCCATACTCCCGTTGAAATGATTGAAGCCGATGTTTATAAGAGAGATGAATCTCTTTACAGTAAACAGAGTGTGGACATCGACAGCCTTTTTGAGCACCTGACGGCTGATTTGGGTGAGGTTAAGGGAACTGACGAAACAAAAGAAAATGCAGAAGAAGTTTCAGCAGAAACAGCAGAAGAAACTTTCGCAGAAACATCGGGTGAAGTTGCCGATGACCCCCCCGTCGAAAACGAGCAGGAAGAAATGAAAGTTAACGGCGAAGAAAAAGAGATGGAAGACATTTCTTCCGTTGCACAGGACAAGCCTTCCTTTGAAGAAAGTTCTCGCGTTTCTTCTGACACGAGGTATTTCAGCATACCCGAAGAAACGGCAGAGGAAAACTCAATAGGTGCAACAAGATACTTCAATATAAAGTCTTACATCAAAAATAAAAGTAAAAATATTTCCGACGGTACAAGGAAAATCAACATAAGAAAAGGCGTGCGTGTTCTTGACAACAAGAAGTCCGACGAGTCAATTCTTGAAGCAAAGCCTTTGGGTGACGGTAAAGACAGTATGATGGATTCCCTTGATGCAAAAGAGGGAGAAGATATTTTTGTTCTTGTTGAAAAAGCACGGCAGGACGATTACGAAGCAATTCAGCAAGATATAAGTTACAGACTCGGCATTCTCAAAAAGGCTAAAGTTGATGCGGCAAAAAATCTTGCCGCAGGTAAAAAGAAACTTATCGCTCTTTCGGTTACGGGTATTCTTGCTCTTATTCTGACGGTGCTTCCTTCTTTCTATACTGCCGATGGCAGTCTTGAAGTGATTTTCGGCACACCCGTTTTTGCTCTTGTTAACCTTGGGGTTTTTGCCGCTGCGGCAGTTATTATCCGTAAAGAACTTCTTGACGGAATAAAAAGCATCAGATTTTTCAGTCCCGACAAAAATGCCGTGACGGTGGTTATCGGAATTTTTACACTTCTTTTCAGTGTTATTTTAAGTTTTACGGGCGATATGGGCGTAAATGTGAAACCCTTTACCCTCTGTTTCGTGTTTGCCGCTATGGTGAGAAGTATAAGCATTTATACAAAGGACTTTTCACTGAAAAATGCTCTTGATAAGATAATCGAAAATGAGGGCGAATGTGACGGTATTCACCTTGTTGAAAGCAAAAACGATGCTCTTGCAATGGCTCACGGTCTTGCAGAAAATACGGTGCCCTCAATTCTTTATCCCGCTTACAGTAAAGCCGACGGTATCCTCGCAGAGAAAGAGGAAACTTCCGAAAAAGAAGATAAGTTTTACAGTATATCCTGTATGAGCGCCATTATTGCCGCTTTTGCCGTTTCAGTTATGATGCTTGTAAAAGGCGGTTCGGCAGGTGAGTTTATGACAATGCTTATGTCTGCTCTTTGCCTTTGCCTTCCCGTTGTTACAGAGTTTACTTCCTCGGTGCTCACCGTTACGGAAAACCGCAGAGTCCTTTCCTGCGGCGGATATATAAGAAACGATGAAAGTCTTATTCCCGTGGGCAAGGCAAATGCCGTAGTCAGCAGTGCAGCAGAACTTTTCACTCCCGAAGTCAGCCGTTTCAGAAGAGTTAAAGGCGCTTCGATTTCACAGAGTGATTCGGCAGTTTTTGCGGCGGCGGCTCTTACGGCAGGAGGCAGTATGCTTGGCGAATGTTTCAAGGAATATATAAAGGCTCTTGAAATTGAACTTCCCGAAGCAGAAGATATTCAGTATGAAGAAAAATTGGGCTTTGCCTGCTGGATAGTGGGCAGACGTGTTCTTGTCGGTAACAGACAGATGCTCACGGAACACAGCATCACAGCACCCTCGGCAGAGGAAGAAAGCCTTTATGCAGGTAAAAAATCCGTGATGTACGTTGCCGTTGAAGGCGAACTTGCGGCATCTTTCCTTGTGCAGTATAAAGTCAAGAAATATTTCAGAAAAATAGCATCTCACTTTAATAAGTCGGGTCTTGTGCTTCTTCTTTCATCAAAAGAGCCTGCCCTTGACGAAGTGGGTGCCGCTTCAAGACTCTCTGTTGAAGTGGCAGGAGTAAAACTTCTTTCGGGCAAGGCTCCCGCCATGGCAGAATGTTACAGACAGAACTCGGATATGGGCAAGGATATTTCACTTATCAGCCTTAAAAAGAAAAGAGGTTTCCTGCCTCTTGTTCTGACGGCGCACAACCTTTATAACATCAGAAAAACGGCAGGAATAATAAATATCGCAGGTCAGGTTTCAGGTCTTATATTTGCAGTTATCTGTCTTCTGTTGAATATTTCACTTTTCACAAATCCCGTTTCGGTTATCCTTTTCCACATTCTGTGGACCGCTGCGGCGGTGTTTGCCGTTTCGGAATATTCCAGAAATTATGTCAAAAATCTTTTCAATAAATTTTTTAGGAAAGGCGGAAAGAAAAAATGAGCATAATCAATGTGTCGTCCCTTGAAAAGTCTTACGGTAAAAAGACGGTTCTTGACGATATAAGTTTCGAAATAAAAGAGGGCTCAATAGTCGGTCTTCTGGGCCCCAACGGTTGCGGTAAAACTACGCTTATAAAAATTCTTACGGGTCTTATCAAAGACCACAAGGGTACGGTGCGTATCGACAATGAAGAACCCGGCGTACACTCAAAGAGCATCACCGCTTTTCTTCCCGATAAATCCGCCATTCCCGAGTGGATGAAACCCAAAGATGCAATTGCATACTTTGCTGACTTCTTTGAAGATTTCGACACGGAAAAAGCAACGAGAATGGTTGTCGAGTTCGGTCTTGACCCCTATCAGAAAATCAAAACCATGTCAAAAGGTCAGCAGGAAAAACTCAACCTTATTCTTGTAATGTGCAGAAAGGCAAGACTTTATATTCTTGACGAGCCTCTGGGCGGTCTTGACCCTGCGGCAAGAAGCAACATTCTTGACCTTATTATGAAAAATTACGCTAAAAATGCAACGGTTCTTATCTCAACTCACCTTATTTCCGACGTTGAAAGAATTTTTGACAGAGTGCTTATGATAAAAGAAGGCAAACTTATTGTAAATTCCCACGTCAACGAAATAAGAGAGGACGGCAAAAGCGTGGAGGAAGTTTTCAAGGAGGTTTTCACTTATGATTGGTAAACTTTTAAAAAATGAACTCAGACATTCATCAAGATATATCCTCACAATTTACGCCGTTGTTGCGGCTATGGCAGGCATTCTTGTTATCTCTATGATGACCTCTGCAACATGGCTGGGAGCAATATGCTGCTTTGTTCTTTATGTTGTGGGTTTTGCCGCCTTCGTTGTGACGCTCGTTTCGGTAATAAGAAATTTTTACGATACTCTTTTCGGTCGTCAGGGTTATATCACCCTCACGCTCCCCGTTAAAAGCAGTACGCTTCTCATTTCAAAGGTTATTGTTGCATTTATGTGGACGGTGACGGGCTTTGTCGTGATGTTCCTCACATATTTCATCATTTTCTGGTATACAAAGGGCAAAGGCGACGGAGTAATCAATATGATAATTGATGCCGTAAGTTTAAGTGGTTTGCTTGATTTGCTTCCCTCAACATCGGTTATGATTCAGTTTGCCGCAGTTATTTTGGCTATAGTTGTTTTAACGGTGCTTTCTTACGTGGCTATGGTATTTTTCACCGTAACAGCCGTTAACATAAGACCCTTGCAGTCACATCCGAAACTTTACGGCGGAGTGCTTTTCCTTGCAACTTTCGGCGTGACAAACTCTCTGGGAAATGTCTTCACGTCCTATTTCCCTCTGACAGTTAACATAACAAGTGAAAAAGTTTTCTTCTCCCTTTCAAAAATGGGAGCAGTTGAAGAAGCCCTTGTTTCCTACGGTCTTGGCGGAACAATTTTCTCGGGCATTGCGGCGGTAGTGCTTCTGGCAGTTACATGCTATCTGCTTGAACACAAAGTAAATCTCAAATAAAAATCTGAAAATCCGGAGATAAAAGATATGGAAAGAAAAGTACTTAACGGCTTTACCGAATGGCAGAGTGAAGTTACGGTAACAGGTGTTAACCGTCTTCCTTCAAAAGCAACGGCAATGCCCTACGGAAACCTTGACGGTGCCCTGAAAGGTGACAGATATGCCTCTGACAGATACTACGACCTTTGCGGTCAGTGGAAGTTCAGACTTTATAATTCATACCGTGAAAAAGAAGGGGACTTCTTTGAGCGGGACTATGACTGCAGTGAGTGGGACACAATTACCGTGCCTTCTTCCTGGCAGATGCAGGGCTACGATTATCCCATTTATTCAAACATACAGTATCCTTGGGAAAAAATTCAGGAGCCCGAACCTCCCTTTGCTCCCACAGAGTATAATCCCGTGGGTTGCTACATAAAGAATTTCAATCTTCCCTCGGGCTTTGCAAAAGACAGAGTAATCATAACCTTTGAGGGCGTTGAAAGTGCCTATTACCTTTATGTTAACGGTGTAAGATGTGCTTACAGCGAGGGCACTTTCAGACACAGCGAATATGATATCACAGACCTTCTTACACAGGGGGATAATACCCTTGCCGTTGAGGTTTACAGATGGTGTACGGGCAGTTGGATGGAAGACCAGGACTTTTTCCGTCTTGCAGGTATTTTCAGAGAAGTTTACCTTTACACAACGGGCAAACAGTATATTGCCGACTTTAAGGTAAATGCCGAGCCCGATACGGTTCTGTATAATAACGGTACTCTTTCCGCAGAGGTAACTCTCGGTGAAAAGGCAGATTATACGGAAGCGGAACTTACGGTTTACGATATGAAAGGTGACGTTGTCGGCACTGATTCTGCAGTATGCGAAAGCAGCGACAAGGCATTTTTAAAGGCAACCCTTCCCTTTATCACCCTCTGGAGTGCGGAAAATCCTTATCTGTATAATGTTGTTATTTCCATAAGAAACCGTGACGGCGTATACAAAGAATACGTTTCCTGCAAGGCAGGTTTCAGACATATCGAAATCAAAAATACCGTTCTTTACTTAAACGGAAAAAGACTTCTTCTCAAGGGTACAAACCGTCACGAATTTTCCTGCGATACGGGCAGAGCCGTAACGAAGGAAATGATGATTGAGGATATTCTCATAATGAAACAGCACAACATCAATGCCGTGCGTACTTCTCATTATCCCAATCACCCCGTATGGTATGACCTTTGCGACGAATACGGTCTTTATGTTATTGACGAAAACAACCTTGAAACTCACGGCACTCGTTTTATGGGTGAAAAGACACCGTTGCTTCCTGACGGTAAAGAGGAATGGCTTCCCTCCTGTATGGACAGAATTGAAAGCCTTTATGAAAGGGACAAGAATCACCCGAGCATAATTATCTGGTCCCTGGGTAATGAGTGCAGCGGCGGTGAAAACTTCCTCAAAATGCACGATTATCTTCACAGCGTTGACGGCACAAGACCCGTTCACTATGAATCAATCTGGTCGGAGAAATTTGATTTTGACAAGCAGGTTACGGACATCTATTCCCAGATGTATCCTTCCCCTTGGGATCTTGAGAAAACTATGCAGAACAATCCCGATAAACCCTGGGTGCTCTGCGAATATTCACACGCTATGGGCAACTCCTGCGGCGGTAATGAAAAGTATATTGAACTTATGGATAAGTATCCCTCGTTCTGCGGCGGCTTTGTCTGGGATTTTGTTGACCAGGGTGTGAGAATTAAAAGAGAAGACGGAACAACCTTTATCGGCTACGGCGGTGACAGCGGCGAAATTACCCACGACGGTACTTTCTGTGCCAACGGTCTCATTTTTGCCGACAGAGAACTTTCACCGAAAATTATCGAAATGAAGCGTCTTTATCAGAACGTCCGTATTGAAGATGTTGATGCTTCAAAGGGTATTCTTAAGGTGCAGAACGATTTCCTCTTTACAAACCTTAATGAATATAACCTTCATTGGCAACAGATTCAGGGTAACAAGGTTATGGGCAGCGGAGATATGATAGTTAATCTTGAGCCCGGTGAAAAGAAAGAGATTGAACTCGAACTTGTGGCAGAGCCTAAGGGTGAATGGTATCTTAACGTTATCTTTGAACTTAAAGAAAACACTCTCTGGGCAAAAGCGGGTCACACCGTTGCAAGAAAGCAGTTCATTATAAACGAATACGAAAACAAGAAGACTCCTCTTACGAAAGAGGAAGTTGCAGTTTCCGTCAATTACGGCAGTGTTACCGTAAAAGGCGGTGAATTTGAGGTGTGCTTCTCAAGAAGAACGGGCGCTCTCTATTCGATTAAAAAGAAGGGCAGAGAGTATCTTGCAGGAGATGTGAAACTCAACTTCTGGAGAGCTGTTACAGATAACGACAAGGGCAACAAGCAGGAAGTAAGATGCGGCACCTGGAGAAAAGCAGGGGACTACGCCTGGCAGGGTATTGATATGAATAATATCATCTGCGACGGAAATACCGCAACGGTACCCGTTGACTTCTGCGTTTACACAGAGCCCGAATCAAGAGGAAGAATTGTCTATACCATAGGCAGTGAGGGTATGCATATTGATTATACCTTTACTCCTGATGCTTCACTTCCCGAAATTCCCGAGATTTCTTTGATTATTCCTCTCCATGACGAATACGGAACTCTCGAATATCTCGGCAGAGGCCCTCACGAAAACTATATCGACAGAAACTGTTCTGCTGACATCGGTCTTTACAAAACGGAAACAGACGGTCTTTTCGTAAATTATCAAAGACCCCAGGAACACGGCGAAAGAACGGGTGTCAGAAAGGCTACGGTCAAATCTTCCGACAGAAGTATCACCTTTGAGGCTGACACGGAAATGGAGATTAACTGCAGTCCCTACTCGGCGTACGACCTTGAAACTGCAGGTCACAAGCACGAACTTGTAAAAAGCGGAAAACTTTATTTCAGAGCAGTTGCAAGACAGATGGGTATCGGCGGTTATGACAGTTGGGGCTCCCGTACCCTTCCCGAATATACAAACTACGCAGGCAGAGAATACAAGTACGGTTTCAGCATTATTCTTTAATATTACATTTTACAAACAGAAAAACTGAAAGGATTTGATAAGAGTGAAAAAGCAAAGCGAACCTCTTGCAACCTTAATGGCGCTGACGACTCTTGCCGTTATCGGCAAATCGGTACAGCACTGTATGAAAAAATATGCAGGTGTCGGCGGACACAGAAGAATTTTTAAAATTCGTTTCAGGAGATAACAGGTGGAAAAGAAAAACGTTAAAAGGGGCAAGGGTAATGCCTGCCCCCTTTATAAAAAATGCGGCGGTTGCCAACTTCAGAATATGACCTACGAAGAGCAACTCAGTTACAAAATGGCTTTGAGTATAAGACATCTGGGTCGTTTCGGTCACGTGAATGAAATTATCGGTATGGAAAAACCCTACCACTACCGCAACAAAGTTCAGGCGGCTTTTTCTTACAGAAACGGCAGAATCATTTCAGGTGTATACCAATCCTCAAGTCACAGAGTTGTGCTGACGGAAAAGTGTATGATTGAAGATGAAAAAGCCGATGAAATTATCACCGACATAAGAAAAATGCTTCCCCGTTTCAGACTTACCGCCTATAACGAAGATACGGGCAGGGGATTTCTCCGCCACGTGCTTGTGAAAAGAGGTTTTTCAACGGGAGAGATTATGGTGGTGCTCGTTACGGGCACTAACATATTCCCGAAAAAGAATGAGTTTCTTGAGGCTCTGCTTGAGAAGCACAAGGACATTACAACGGTTATCTGGAACATAAATTCCTCAAAAACGAGCCTTGTTTTAGGTGAAAAGGAAACGGTACTTTACGGCTCGGGTTACATCAAAGATGTTCTCTGCGGTAAAACATTCAGAATATCGGCAAAATCTTTTTATCAGATTAACCCCGTACAGACGGAAAAACTTTACAATGCGGCTATGGAATACGCCTGCCTTACGGGTAAAGAGAGAGTTCTCGATGCTTACTGCGGCATAGGTACAATCGGTCTTGTTGCATCAAGCAAGGCCAATGAAGTTATCGGCGTTGAACTTAACAAAGATGCGGTTAAAGATGCAATTGTCAACGCAAAGTTAAACGGCGCCGAAAACATTAAGTTTTTCTGTGCAGATGCAGGCGAATTTATGGTGGATATGGCATCGGAAAAGGAAAAGGTTGACGTTGTCTTTATGGATCCGCCACGGGCAGGCTCCGATGTAAAATTCCTCAAAAGCGTTGCCACCCTCAAGCCCCAAAAAATTGTCTACATTTCCTGCAACGTGGAAACTCAGGCAAGGGACCTTGCATTTCTTTGCAAAAACGGTTATAAGGTGATGAAGATTCAACCTGTGGATATGTTCCCTCATACGAATCATGTGGA
>CAYNIN010000055.1:0-11731 GCA_964397395.1 uncultured Faecalibacterium sp. | reverse complement strand
GCAGAAAACTCCGTTACCGCCCTTTTTATGTTTGAGCCGTCAACTTAAAGGGTTTGTTACAGTAGATTTGCGGACAGCCGAGGACGTCTGTCCCTACGAATGTTGAATTAAGTTGCCGGTCAAATTTGATTTTGTCGAGATGATTGTATCACACACAATCTGTAATTTCAATCGGGTGTATATAATACCTTCCCCAAGTGAAAAAGTAATAGTGAAGATGTAAGAAGTAAGAAGTTTTTCTTCGAAAATCGGGTGCGGGTGTCCCGCCCACACTTCTTCACTATTCCCTCTTACCTCTTCCCTCAAAAAAAAGACCGCCATAGGCAGCCTTTTTTACTTTCCGTCTCTTTCACGGATAACGAATTTTGTCGGTGTGCCCTCAAGACCGAAGACCTCACGGATCTGGTTGTCAATGTAGCGCTGATAACTGTAATGGAAAAGTTCCTTATCGTTAACAAAGCATACAAAGGTGGGCGGTCTTGTGGAAGCCTGGGTCATATAGTAAATCTTCAGTCGCTTGCCCTTGTCCGTGGGAGGCTGAACTCTTGCCGTTGCACCTGCAAGAACATCGTTGAGTTTACCTGTTGAAATACGCATGGAGTTTTGCTCGTCAACGAACTTGATAAGTTCAAAAAGTCTGTCAAGACGCTGACCCGTTTTTGCGGAAATGAAAATAATGGGTGCGTAGGACATAAAAGAAAAGTCGTTCATAAGTTTCTTTCGGTATGAGTCCATTGTTTTGCCGTCTTTTTCAAGGGCATCCCATTTATTTACGGCGATAATACAAGCCTTGCCCATTTCGTGAGCAATACCTGCGACTTTTGAATCCTGCTCCGTGAAGCCTTCAAGGGCATCAATCATAATAACACAGACCGTTGAACGCTCAACTGCCATTTTTGCTCTTATAACGGAGTATTTTTCAATCTGATCCTCAACCTTGCTTTTTCTGCGAAGACCCGCAGTATCAATGAACATAAATTCGCCGTGGTCGTTGGTTATGAATGTATCCGTTGCATCTCTTGTTGTACCTGCGATATTGGATACGATTGCTCTTTCCTCACCTGAAATTGCATTGATAAGTGAAGATTTGCCCACGTTGGGCTTACCGATAACGGCAACTTTGATTGTACTGTCGTCTTCTTCCTCTTTTTCCTGCTCGGGCAAGTGTTCAAGAACAGCATCAAGCAGGTCGCCCGTACCGTGACCGTGTACGGAAGAAACGGGAATAGGATCACCTAAACCGAGGTTGTAGAACTCGTAAAATTCAAGGGGCATTTCACCCACCTTGTCGCATTTATTAACGCAAAGGACAATGGGTTTGCCGCTTTTGAGAAGCATTGCGGCAACGTCTTCGTCTGTTGCAACAACACCGCTTTTTATGTCAGTAACAAGTACGATAACATCAGCGCTGTCAATTGCAAGCTGAGCCTGACGGCGCATCTGCTTTAAGATAATATCATCGGAATGGGGCTCGATACCGCCTGTATCAATGAGAAGAAAATGACGGCTGAGCCATTCGCAGTCACCGTAAATTCTGTCCCTGGTAACACCCGGTGTATCGTCAACAATGGAAAGGCGCTGTCCTATAAGTTTATTGAAAAGAGTGGATTTACCAACGTTGGGTCTTCCGACTATTGCAACAATAGGTCTTGCCATTTTTTTCCGCCTCCTTATACAATTATATAATATAATAAATAACTCAATTTAAAAAACATTCTGCAAGAGAGTAGCCGTCACTTGAGGTTACGGTAACTCTTACATTAAGTTCATTTTCCGCATCTTCAAGGGAAACACCGTCAAGAAAAAGGTCACCCTCACTGCGAAGCATTGTTTCAGGTATAAACAGTTCACCGTAAAGTTCCCTGCCTTTAAGTTGGTTTATCAGATCTCTGCCCGTAATAAGACCTGCCACCGTAACGGTATGTCCGAAAAAGTCATTAAGAATTTCGTATACATTTATTTTTATAAAGGGGTATTTTTTCATTACCGCCGCAGCAAGACTTTCCATTAAAGGATAAGCCGCCTTGCCCGTTGCGATGCTGAAACTCTTTTCCCCCTTGAAGTCGCTTTCCTCAAGGGCAGACAAAAATTCCTCTTTAAGAGAAGTCCACATACCCACACCGTTTTCAATCTGGCAGTAGTTTTCGTAGTACTCTGCGCCGGGGATTTCCCTTTCGGCTTTAAGGTAAAACTCGTCGGCGGCGTAGGCGAGCCGTGTGCCGTTTTCACCTTTGAATTTTTCACCGAAAGATTCAATTATATCTATAACTTTTCCTGCCGTTTCCTTTGTATATTCGGGCATATCGAAAAGTCCCTGACGGTGTTTTGTTACGCCGACGGGCACCGCCGCAATACTCGAAACCGAAGGGTAGAGTTTTGAAAGTTCCGAAAGAGAATATTCAAGTTCTTCGCCGTCGTTTATTCCCGGGCAAAGAACGAGTTGAGTGTTGATAACTATGCCTGCCTTTGCCATCTGTGAGATATAATCAAGGCATTCCCCTGCCCTTTTGTTTTTCATCATCTTCACACGAAGTTCCTTGTTCATTGTGTGAACGGAGATGTTTACGGGACTAATGTGCATATCAATGATACGCTGAACATCTTCATCCTCAAGATTGGTCAGAGTGATATAGTTGCCGAAAAGGAAGGAAAGCCTTGAATCGTCATCTTTAAAGTAAATGCTTTCACGCATACCTTGGGGATTCTGGTCGATGAAACAGAAGATACATTTATTCTTGCACCTTTTTTCCTTATCCATAAGGTAGGTTTCAAATTCCAGCCCTAAATCTTCCTCGGCATCTTTTTTTATGTGTACCTTTTTGATTTTGCCTTTGTGCTCAAACTCCACTTCAAGTTTTTCCTCTTTGATATAGAACTGATAGTCAAGGAAATCCTTGATTTCGTGAGAGTTTACCGAAAGGAGAATATCTCCCTGCTTTATACCCTTGCGGTGAGCAGGTGATTTTTTTATAACAGATTTGATTTCCGTTGCCATTTGTTTTTCTCCTTTCTGCTGTTTATGTCGGACACGGCACGCCGCACCCTTACAAGTTTAATTGGTTAATATATTTGCTTTCCCCTGAACACCGGACAAAAGCCACCGCCGAATAGGGTGAATAATGTCAGATTAGTGACACAGCCACAGGGAAATCAGCCGCCAAAATGAACCCTATAAGGTGGGAGCCAATAAAAAAGGTAGAGAAAGCAGTACTGCTTCTCCACCTCTCAAAGTTCCAAAGGCTTAGTCTTCGTCCTTTACGATAACTGCTTTACCCTTGTAGTAACCACATTCACCGCAAACCTTATGGGGAACTGTGTAAGCACCACACTGCTTGCATCTTACAAGTGTAGGAGCGTCAATCTTCCATACGCTTGAACGTCTTTTGTCTCTTCTTGCCTTTGATACTCTTCTCTTTGGTACTGCCATTGCCCAGCACCTCCTTATAAATAATAATATAAATTAACCTTTTTAATCGTCCAGTAAACCGAGCAGGGCTTCAAGCCTCGGGTCAATATCCTTTTTACACTCGCACTGAACTTTGTTTAAGTTTGCACCGCACTGTGAGCAAACGCCCTTGCAATCTTCCCTGCAAAGAAGTTTTGTGGGAAGGGCAAGATAAATGTCTTCTAAAGTGAGTTGCCTCAAATCGAGTTTCATATTCTCAACTAAAATGTAGTCATCATTTTCTTCATCGTTGAGAGAAGCAACCAGACCGTGAAGCATATTGAAATCACAACAAAGTCTGAAAGGCTCTGCACATCTGTCGCAGGTAGCATCAATACTGACTTTTACATCGGCATCAATTGTAACGACACCTGCCGTGTTTTTAATTTCACCGCAAAGAGTGACAGGTGTTGTGAATGGAAACACACCGCCGAGTTCTTCTTCGGAAAAATCAAATTCTGCTTTGACAGGGAGTTTGTTTACGCCGCCGGCGAACAAACTTTCAAGTGCAATAATCATAACTCACCTCATAATAACAGATAACATTATATAGATACAGTCCCGATTTGTCAAGAAGAAACAAAAAATTAGTTTAAAATTTATTTGAAAATTTTTCTCTTTTCTTTCTTTTCTTTTAATAAGTGACAAATCGGGTCGGATTTTAATATAGGGTTTACTTTGCGGACGGTGTCTTTACGGTAAACTTATCGGAAGCACTGCTGTAATAATTCTTACCCGAAAGTTTTTTAAGGGCTTTCACCTTAAAGGTGTAACTTGTGTTACTCTTAAGAGAACCAACTTCATAACTTGTGTTTTTCGTATGCCCTATTCTTACATATTTACCCTTTGAATTGAGTTTATATATAATGTAATAGTCAGCACCCTTTACCTCGTCCCAGGAAAGTTTCGCCGAAGAAGCCTTCACCGAAGATGCAGTTACATTTTCCACCTTTTCAGGCAGAGTCGAAAACTTATAAACAGGGGAATAACTGTAAGTCAGAATCTTTTTGCCCGAAAGAGCAACAGACATTATCTTATAGGAGTTTGCCGTACCCGGCGAAATGCCCGAAACGGTGAAACTTGCAGATGAAGTTGAGCCGATTTTCACATACTTCTTCTTTGCAGAATCGTAGCGGTAAACACGGTATTTATCTGCGCCCTGAGCCTTTGACCAGTAAATAGTATAGGAAGAAGTTGAATTGTTCTTGATTTTAACCGAGGAAACAACTTCCGGGGCAGTTACAAAGGAAGCCGTTGTTGCAACGCTCTTTAAGGTGCCTGCCTTTGTTTTGATATAAGTGAGAACCTTAATTTTAACGGTTGAAACGGGCATCTGACCCGTGATAGTGCAGGTGTTGTCCGTAACCTGAGCCGCCTTGACATACTTCTTTTTTGAAGCATTGTAAACGTAAACACGGTAGTAAGATGCATTTTCGTCTTTAGCCCAGGAAAGCACCGCACCGTCGGGAGTTGCCTTGGCTTTGACGTCCGTTACTGCCTTCGGTGTTGTTGAGGCTTTGAACTCACCTGAATATGCACCTTCATAAACCATACCGTCAATCGTTGTGTAAAGTGAAATTCTGTATTTACTCAAAGCAGACTGACCGAGTTTTTTAACGGTGTAAGAAGTATTGCCTGTGGATTTGACAAGGGTGCCGTCTTTATAAATACGGTATTTATATCCCTCTGCCTGAGCCCAGGAAATTTTATAACTGCTGTCGGTTACATTGGAAACTGTTATATTCTTCACGGAAGCAGCAGGAATGAAACCCGTATAGATGTTTGCAGAATATTCGGAATAAATTCTGCCGCCCTCGGTGTCTTTATATGCTCTTACGGAGAAAAATTCCACCGAAGAATACTTCTTGTCAAGGGTACAGTTTTTTGCAGTACCGTTTGTTCTCGCCACCACTTTGTAAGTGCCGTCTTCGGCATTGAAAGATGCCACTTCGAAACCCGTTACGCCGTCAATTTTATCCCAATAAACCGTGTATTTTCCGTCGTAGTTCTTTAAAAGTTTAACGGTATTTACGGGGGTGAGAGAAGTTGTAAGGCTCACCTTTTGATAGGGGCCGTAGGTCTTGTCGGCGGATAAAACCGCTCTTACATAAATGTTATAATCCGTCACGGGAGAAAGACCCGTCAGAGTATAAGATGAAGAAGTAACGGTTTTGTCAAGCAGTTTTTTACCCGTATCTTTTTCCGTCACAACAATCTGATAGGAAACGGCGTTTTCGTTTGCCTGAAAGGAAACCTTTGCGCTGTTTGAACTGAGAGAAGTGACGGAAAGACCCGAAACGGTAACCGAAGCGCTGTCTGTTACGGTAAATTTAACTTTGTCAAATTTACCCAGAGAGTCGTATGCCACGATGTAAACTGTTCCTGCCTTAAGGAAATTCACGGTACCCTTATCCGTAATTGTTGCAATTTCCTTATCCGTTGAATGAAGCGTCATATCAACAAAAGAAGCGGAAAGAATTTTTGCAATTTCATACTCCCCTGTGCCAACTTTTGTTGAGGTGGTAAGCGATACGAAATTTTCGGGAATATATCCGTTATATAAGGTACCGTCCGAAGTAAACTCAATTCTGTACCAATAGGGGTATTGAAGCAAAGATGCGTAGTAACTCGTGTCGGTTTTAACCTTTTCAAGAATTTTAACGCTCGTTCCTTTGGTTACGGTAACGCTCGTGCCCGAACTGTCGGTAAGAGCATCATTAAAGGTGGAGGGACCCGTTCGGACTCTTGAAGAGGTGGCTGTTACGGTGCCGTACTGAATAAGAGAGTCCAGCATCTGCGCCGAGCCGCCGCCGTTATCCGCACAGGGCATATTTTCATAAACGGGAATTACAAAGATATATTCATCGTCAAGAGTACCCATATCCTTATAGGAAAGATAAGTTGTATAACCTTGGGAAAGAGCACCCGTCAGATTCGTCATATACTGATGGGTATAGACTGGGTACGTGCAGGCAGGGTTTACGTTGAAACGCTGGAAATAACCCGTATGCTGACCCTTTGCAATATATTTTTCCGCAAGGTACTGGGCACCGCCGTAGATTGATTTTTCAGGAGTTGTCCAGGGGCGGTGATAGTCTGTGCCGTTTTTCGCCCAGGCAAGACCTCTTGCAATTGCACCTGCACCGTCGGTAGCACCTATATTATAGAAATTATAATATCCCTCGTAACCGCTGTATTTACCGCTTACACTGCCGCTGCCCGAGTCGCCGACTTCGTTGCGAATCTTTGAAGCAAGGTAGCAGGGATTTATATTGTACTTTTTACCTGCCTTGTAAATTGCGGTGGAGTATTTTGTATCTGTTTCGTGAAGGACTCCGTCACTGTCATAATAACTTATATACGTCTTATACATAAAGGAGCCTTTGAGCACTTTTTCAATGGCAGTTTTTGTGTGGCTTTCGCTGAAAGAAAGCAGTTCAAACTGAAAAATACCTTCTTCATTAAGAAAGTTTCTCGGGTCAACGTAATAACTTACGGCAATTCGGTTTGCTTCAACAAAAGAGCCGTCTTTATAAATAAACTGACCCGTTTCTTTGTTATAGTCACCCTCATCGGTACTTTTAAGCACATCGGAAGCTGAGGAGTTGTAAACAAGAGATTTAGCGCCGAGTTGATTTTCCACCGCCTCATTAAAATCGAGATAGGTGAAAACAGGTTCAAATTTCCAATTAGGATATTTCTCGTGAAGTTCCCTTAAATATACACGGTAACTTTCGGGAAATGCGGCAATTTGTGATTCAAAAGCATTGTCTGCGGCAAAGGCGGAAAATGTGCCTGCCGCACAAATCAAAATAAAGGCAAGCGCAAAGGAAATAAGCCTTATTTTGCTTGTTTTTTTCATTAAGTCACATCCTGTCTGTTTTGATAAACTGAATATTTTTTTACTTTAAAAATGATAATGTGCCGAGAATGTCGGAAACGGCAGACGAAGCCTTTGTTTCTTCCGGGGTTTCTGCTTTATCGGAAGTAAAGCCCGAAGCAAAGGAAAGAATTGCACTGACTTTATCTTCTGCTTGGGTGCATATTTCTTCTGCTGCTTCTTCGACAGTTTCTTCTGCGGCTTCTTCGGCGGCCTGTGTGACACCGTTCTTTTCGTCAAAGCCGAGTTTTGAATAAAGTTCTGCCTCAAGTTCAGCCATAAACTTTTCGCCGTCAAAATCCTTTTCCTCGTCTTTTTGTTCAAGAACAACGGAATAACTGTTTTCGCTTATGCGGTCAATGAAATCACGCAAAGATGAGCAGAGTTCATCGGCAACGCTTTTAAGATGATTTGTTGCCTGATTGATTTCACTCACAGGGTCTTCGCTTTCATCAATCTTTGAAAGAATCTGTTCATTCAGTTCCTGCGCCATACGTGCAAGTTCCTCTTTTTCTTTTGCGGTTTTAACAGACTCCTGTTCAAGTTCCTCAATCTTAAGATTAAGTTCCCTTATTTTGTTTTCAAGTCTGAGTTTTTCCGTATAGGATTCGTTTTTAACCCTTTCGATATATGACACTACGTCTTGTCTGTTGAAACCGCCGAAAGCCTTTTTTCTGAGTCTTGATAAATTATTTTCCATAGTCTTTCACTTACCTTTATTAAAAAATAGTTCCACTCATTATATCACAAAAACCTTTATAATGCAACTGTATCGCAAATTTTGTGGCAGCATAAATCTGCCAGAGTGCAATTATCTCCTTTTGCATCAGGTTTTTATGGCTTTTTCACCTTGAAATGTGACTTAGTATGTTATATAATGAAAAGGAACGGGGGTACAAAAAAAAACGTTACGGTACGATTTCCGTCACCCTATAATAAAAAGGAGAATACATTATGCACTTACTCAAAGCAGACAAAGAACATTATCAGGGTCAGGCAGACCCCTACATTTTAAAAAGCGGCGGCAGATACTACATTTATGTCACAGGTCACGATGCAGTTTACGCCTATCATTCAGATAATCTTTTTGACTCATGGCAATTTCACGGCAAGGTTATGACAATGCCCGACAAAAAATCCTTCTGGGCACCCAGCGTTATAGAACTTGAGGGCAGGTTCTATATGTATAACTCCGTAGAGGTTTACGACTGTGAGCCCGACAAAGGCGGTCACCGTGGCGCTATGCACGTCAGCGTTGCAGATAATCCCTTGGGACCTTTCACCGTACACGGAAGAATTCTTCCTCCCTTCTCCATTGACTCACACATCGTAGAGAACGAAGCAGGACTTTTCCTTTTCTATTCGGCAAATATTTTTGAGGGTGACAGAATCGGCACCTGCATTTACGTTGACAGAATGCTCGACCCCTTTACTCCCGAAGGTAAGCCCGTACTTCTCTTAAAACCCACCCTTGATGAAGATATCTACCGTAGGGACAGATACAAAAAAGGTCAGCATTGGCACACTATTGAGGGAGCCTACTACTTCAGAGAGGGCGACTGGCATTATCTGATGTACTCGGGCAACTGCTTCGAACAGCCTACATATTACATCGGTTACGCAAGAGCAAAAAGCGACGAAAGTGACCTTACTAAAATTAAATTTGAAAAGTATCCCGACGAAAACACCTACTGCCCCATTCTCAAAACCAACGAATTTGAAGAAGGTACGGGACACCACTCAATGATTAAAGAAGACGGTCAGTGGTATGCAATTTATCACGCAAGAGATTATGACACCGAAGGTGCCGATGCCTTTGATGCGAGAAATGCAAGAATATGCAAACTCCACGTAAACGACGGCATCATAACCGCCGAAAGATACGAAGACCGTATATGAGGTGACAGATATGTTAAAAAAACATAAAAAACTTTTTATAACCTTACTTGTTGCGTTTTTACTCATTCTTACTGCCGTGGGATTGGCTCTGGGTCACGAACTTTTCACAACCCTCCCCTTTTCTGTTGCAATTTCTTCTCATACCGACAATGCTCCCATGATGGTTGCCCACCGGGGACTCTCCTCTCTTTATCCGCAAAATTCCGTTCCTGCCTTTGAAGCGGCGGCTGAGTACGGCTTTGACGGATATGAATTCGATATTCACACAACGAAAGACGGCAAGTGGGTTGTCATTCACGATAATACCGTTGACGCAATGACTGACGGCACAGGCGAAGTTAACTCTTTCACCTTTGAGGAAATCCGCAAACTTAAACTCGACAGCGGTAACGGCATTGAAAATTACGAAAATCTTCTTATCCCCACTCTTGAAGAAGCCCTTGATATTTTCGCAGAACACGGCATTATACCCGTTATTGAAATCAAGAATTGCGACGTGCAGTATCTTCCCGACCTTAAGGAAACCCTTGAATCTTACGGTCTGTCAGACAAGGCAATTATTATTTCATTCACAAAAGAGTACCTTGAAGTATACCGTGAACTCGACAAAGAGATTGAAATGATGCTTCTTAAAAATGCACCCGATGAAGAAGATGTTGACTGGTGCATAGAGTACGGTGCAGGTCTTGACTTTGCCTACTATAACCTTTACAAGTTTGCAGACGTACTCCCCTACGCAAAGCAAAACGGTGTGAAACTCGGTGCCTGGACCGTTGACAACACCGCCCACCTTGATGTTACGGTGCTTTTGGGAGCCGAAGTTATCACAACTAACAAAATCTTGCCTTGATTTTTCATTTTAAGCATTAAAGTGTCCCGTTTTTACGGGGCATTTTTAATTTCTGCACTAAAAAAAGCGTGTATTAACGGACCGTCGGGGACGCCGGTCCCTACGAATGCATAAAAATCAATCAAAGCGGTTTTTGTAAAAGTCTGTCGAGCGAAAATTGTGAATAAAGATAACATTTTTGACAAAATTCTCCTATTTTTCTCTTGCAAATATTTTTCAAATGTGATAATATTTCACCACAACGTTGTTAATCTATTAACTTTCTACACATTAAGGAGGATTTATTATGTCAGAAAAAATTAAAATTTTAATCACAAAAGAAGATAACGAATTTCAGAATCAGTGCGAGAAACATTTCAAAGGGCAGAATTTTGAAACCGCCTACCTTACAAAAGACGGCTCGGCAGTTCTTGAAAAGGTAAAGGAGTTTTCACCCGACATTGTTCTTGTCGATGTATTTATGCAGAACATTGATGCTCTCGGTGTTCTTTCAAGACTCAAAGAAAACAGTAACGCTCCCCTTGTTGTTCTCATGTCCTCTGTTGACAGTCAGGACTTTAACAACCGCCTCATCAAATCGGGTGCAGACTACTGCCTTGTGAAACCCTTTGACTTTTCCATGCTTCCCGAAAGAATAATGCAGATTTATTCCTGGTCAGCCAAAAAGGAAAGAAAAACAACCGCCGCCTCGGCAAGTATCGAAACGGTGATTGCAGACATTATGCGTGAGATAGGTGTGCCTGCTCACATCAAAGGCTATCAGTATTTAAGAGAGTCAATTGCACTCGTTGTGGAAAGACCCGACCTTATCCACGCCGTAACAAAGGAACTTTATCCCACCATTGCAAAGAACAACATAACCACCGCTTCAAGAGTTGAACGAGCCATAAGACACGCCATTGAAGTTGCCTGGGACAGAGGCGACGTTGACGTGCTCAGTTCCTATTTCGGCTACACTATACTCAACTCAAGGGGCAAACCGACTAACTCCGAGTTTATTGCAATGATAAGCGACAAGTTGAGGTTAGATATGAAAGCGGGGTAAGGGCGAAATGACCCCTCTGTCACTTTGTGACATCTCCCCTTTCAGTGACGGCAGCGGAGAAATCCGTTACCGCCGAGTTGAATTATTGCAAATGGTAAAGCAATGTATATCGTAAGGGCGACCAACGGTCGCCTTTTCCTTTTAAGTTTGCACCGGCATTAAAAAGGCGGCAACGGATTTGCCCGCTACCGCCACCTTGGACGCGTATTTGCATTAACAAAAAAACTGCCGCCGAAAAGCAACAGTTTCTTCATATAAGGTCTGACTATTAGCCTTCGATAGCGCCAACAGGACAACCTGCTGCACAGCTTCCGCAGTCAATACAAGTGTCAGCATCGATTACGTACTTTGCATCGCCTTCGCTGATAGCTTCAACGGGGCAATCACCTGCACATGCACCGCATGAAATGCAATCGTCGTTAATTACATATGCCATTGTCGTTACCTCCCTTGTTTTTGGTATTTTCATTGTAACACATAAATAAAAAATATCAATAGGATTTTCGTTTTTTTCTGAAAAAATTTTTTCCTTTTTTCTTTTCGGAGGTATAAATTTCTGCCAAAGGAAAATAATATTCTTTTATCTATTGTAAAAAGCATAAATCTGTTGTA
>CAYNIN010000054.1:0-11769 GCA_964397395.1 uncultured Faecalibacterium sp. | reverse complement strand
AGGGTACGGCGCCCTCGACGTACCGTGAATCGAGCACACACAATATAAATCCGTAGGGTAGACCAATGTTCTCCCGCAAACACAACACCCAAATAAAAAAGACTGCCCTGACGGTTTTATCTCCGCAGGACAGTCGTTTTTTTATATCAAGCGTTTTATAAGGTTATTAACTATTTCCAGATCACTTTCTGAAAGTATTTCAAGATTGTGCAAAGTTTCGTTTGTGAGTTTTGGATTTTTTATATTTTCGCTGAAAAACTCAATGGGTGTAATGTCAAAATATTCGCAGATAGCAAAAAATTCAGTCATTGACGGCAGAGTTTTACCTGATGAAATATTGTTTATATACCCTCTGCTGTGACCGAGGTCATAACTCATCTTATATTCCGAAACACCCTTTTGCAGCCTTAACTGTGTTATACGCTCACGAACAAATTCACTTGTCATAACAACACCTCCTGATAATTTAAGGATACAGTGAAAATAAGTAAAAATATAAGTTTAAAAAATGTTAAAACACTTGACACGCACTTTTAAAGATGTTATTATAATTTTGTTGATGTCTAAAACACAGAAAATAACATTTTAAAAACTGCGGGGAGTTAAAGTTGTTGCTTTTGTGTCTTGACAGCAAGAATTGAAAATTTGGAGGAATTTTATGAAAAAAGTAATTGTATTAGTTTTAACGCTTGTTCTGTGCCTGACTTTCTGTGCTTGCGGAAAACAGGTTGAGTCCATAACGTTAAAGGAAACAGAGATTTCGTTGAGAGCGGAAGATACCTATGAAATGTCTTTTGAAATAACTCCTGCGGAAATTGAAAATCCTAACATTGATTGGTCGAGTTCAGATGAAGCAATTGCCAAAGTTGATGCGGAAGGAAAAATAACTGCAGTGGCAGAAGGTACTGCGGAAATTACTGCAAAAAGCGGAAAAGCAAGTGCAACTTGTGTTGTGTCCGTTGGCAAAAAAGTAACAGACGAAACCGATTATGTTAAAATTGACGGTCTTTACCTTGATAATGATTATGTTAACGAAGACAGTGAAAGTATAAGAATGCTTTATGTGTTTTATACGGTGACAACCCCCGACAGTCAACTGAAAATCGACAGTAAATCAATGAAACTTAATTTTGAAAGCGGAAACACCTATACTGCAGAACACTTCCCCGATACTTGCACTTATATGGGCAGCCATTATTACAGCAGTTACCTTAAAGAAGTGAATATGGGCGATAGCGTTAAGGTTGTTGAAACTTTTGAAATTCCCAAAGGCGAATTTGAAGAGGGAAAAAGCATAACTTTTGAAAAAAGTCAGATTCCGCAGATGGAAAACATAATTATTCTTACCGATGATGTTGTAAAATGTGACGGTTACAAGGCTATTGCTGAAAAGGCTGACCCCGAAGGATATGAAAAGGAAGTCAATAATCAGAAAACAGCAGATGCTGCAACTTCATCAAAGGCTAAAGAATATTTGAACGGATATCAGTGGTCATTCTATGTTAACTCAACATCTTATGAAATTGAATTTTATGAACCTTCTAATTTCCAACTCAGAACGATTTATAACACAGTTGACGGAAAATATACTGTTAAAAACGGATATATAACTCTCGATTATCCCAGTGGTTATAAAGTTGATATTCCGTATACATTTACAGAAAACGATATAGATATTGATGTTGCTAATGCTTTTGACGTAATGGGATAAGGAGAATAATATAATGGAATGTAAGTACTGTAATGCGGAAACAGAAGAAAATGCAAAATTCTGTGCTAAATGCGGAAAGTCACAGGTTGATGAAACCGATACTGTAAATGAAACTGCAGTTAAGGAAGAATCTAAAACAGAAACAATCAAAACTGCAGAACCTGAAATAAAAGAAAAAAAGAAAAAAGTTTCAAAGGTTTGTTTGCTTGAAGTTCTCGTTGGTATAGTCTTTGTTGTTGTCGGAATTATCGGAATTTCTTATTCGGGTGTTTCTGTAAGTTCAACCTCTTTCGGTGCCGATTTCTATACCTACTGTTACAGAGGAATTGTAAACTGCGTTAATGTGCTTTCTGATATTAACAGCTCTTTCGGTTGGCTTATTATGGCTTCTGGCTTCGGTTTCGTTTTTAATGGCTTGAAGGGATTGAAGAAATAATATGAAAAACTGCATAAACTGTTCGGCAGAAATGCACGATGAAGATGTTTTTTGCAGTCAATGCGGTACTGAAAACAAGACGGATATAGAGAAGTCTGTTACAGAAAATGATGCAGAAACATCTGTTTCGGAAACAAAAGTAAAAAAGACTGCTGAATCTGCTTCAAAGTTGATTTATTTAAAGAATACGGTGAAGAAGGGAATGCAGGTGGCAATTGCGTTTTGTAAGAAGTATAAGTTGATAATACTTGTAAGTTTAATCCTTATAGTCGGAATTTTTTCGGTAGTTGCAATTTATAACAGCAGTCATTGTGATTACGGAAGTTGTAATAATGCTTCTGTTGAGGACTCTGATTATTGTTATGAGCATAAGTGTAGTCTTTGTGACAGTGCAACTTATTCATATTATAACTATTGTTATTTGCATTACTATCTTTATGATGATGATTCCCCGTATAACACGAGCAAGATGTCAACAGATATTGAAATAAGCAAGGTAACTCTTTCTTCCGGCTCCAGTTATATTTACGCTAAAGGAACTGTAACAAATAACGGTACAAAAACCTATGATTATGTTAAAATAAAAGGCGTATTTAAAAATACATACGGAACAGTTATTGATACAGATTGGACCTATGCGGTCGGTAGTGAGGGCCTTGCACCCGGCGAATCAAAAACATTTCAGCTTTCCGTCCCCAAGGATTATCAGATTAAAGAATGCGTTGTTACATTGATGGAAGATTGATATAAATAACTAAAACTTTCCGTGTTTTTACGCACGGAAAGTTTTTTTGCAATTGAACCCCGGTTTAGCCCGGACTTACTATTAAGTGCAAAAGGCAAGGCGATGTGTTTCAGCGGTGTAAAATTTGTAGGGTACGGCGCCCTCAACGTACCGTGAATCAAGCACACATCAGATATAAACCCGTGGGGTAGACCAATGTTCTCCCGCAAACACAACACCCAAATAAAAAAGACTGCCCTGACGGTTTTATCTCCGCAGGACAGTCTTTTCAATTCAAAATTCACATAGTATCACCTCTTAAATTCATTTTTGTCAAGGGTAATACCGGAAAACTTACCTGATATCTCCGTTTCTTATTTTTGTAATAAGCAGGGCAAATTCCACATAAACTCCCTTGAGGTGATTTTATGTTTGCGACGGTGGAACTTTATGAAGACGGCAAAAAAAGGGGCAGAATCCGTCAGTTATTCTATAAACCGAAAATAATTCGGGAGAAAATTGACCTTTCAGGTGACGAGTTCTTTTATAAACTGAAAGTGCCCCTTGTAAGAGGTGAAATACCCTATGAAAAATTAAGGGAAATTACCTTTTCCATAGGTGAGGGACTGATTTTTGAAAAGGGAATTGCCGTTGACGAAAAGCAGATACCGCTTTATAAAAGCCGCTATTTCCCGAAACTTATGCTTTTTAATTCTGCCGTTTCACTTTTTCGTGAAAGTATTTTTGAGGCGGAAAAAACTTCCGTTACCGTCTTTGACGAAAGGGGAGAACTTGCAGGTGAAATTCACCGCCTTGTACCCTTTGCCTCGGAGATAGCCGTTGTCACTTATAACAGACAGAAATACGGCTTTATCGCAAATAAACTTATGAAAGATTACGGTCTTTCTCTGCTCGTGACAAAGGAAAGTGATAAATCCGTCGGTGACAGTGCGGTGATAATTGCACCTGACAGTAGTAACGTGCCCTTGTTTTTCAAAGGTCTGCTTATAACGGAGAGTGAGAAACTTTTTCCCTTTGCAACCGTTCTTGTGGGTAGGGGAGTGAAGTGCGAAGAAAAATACCTTTCTCTTTGCCCCGATAAAATCGACGAAAGGGACTTTGTTTCCGCCTTGTACGAGGCGGCATTTCAAAGGGAACTGCATTTTGCTTCTTATGCAAAACTTGTTGACATCTGCCGTCTTAAAGGCTAAAATAAAAGACGACAAAGACTGAATGGGGATGAAAATATGACCTATGAAGAAAGCCTTGACTATATATATTCTATGAGAAAGGTGCAGAAAAGCCCCACCCACGAAAGAATCAGAGCACTGCTCTCATATCTTGGAAATCCCGAAAAGGAACTGCGGTTCGTGCACATTGTGGGCACCAACGGAAAAGGTTCTGTGACGGGCGCTCTTTCGCAGATTTTTCTTTCGGCAGGATACAGAACGGGACTTTTTACTTCGCCCTTTGTTATTGAGTTCGGTGAAAGAATACAGGTTGACGGAAAATATATAAGCCGGGAAAGAATCTGTGAACTGACGGAAAAAATCAAAGAATACATCGACAGGGCAGAGGAAACGATGACGCCGACGGTTTTTGAATTTATCACGGCAATGGCTTTTTACCATTTCGCAAAGGAAAAATGCGACATCGTCTTTCTCGAAGCAGGCATCGGCGGTGAGCACGACAGCACCAACGTTATATCGTCACCTTTGGCCTGCGTTTTCACTTCAATTTCCCTTGACCATACGGATATGCTGGGCGATACGGTGGAAAAAATTGCTTCGGAAAAATGCGGCATCATAAAAAAAGGAACTGCCGTCATATCCTATCCCTTTGAAAGTGCCGACCTCGGATTCAAGCCCCAGAACAGCCAAGCGGCAAAGGTGATAGAAGAAAAGGCAAAGGCGGAAAACTGCCCCTTATTTGTGCCCGAAACGGACAAGGTAAGGATTGTCGAAAGGAACATTGACGGCTCGGTTTTCACCTATAAAGGTATGACTCTTAAAACTTCTCTTTGCGCCGACCATCAGATTGCCAATATGCTCACTTGTGCCGAAACGGCTCTTACCCTTACGGACAGAGGCGAGAAAATAACAAAGGCGGATATCGAAAACGGTATCGAGAACTTTTTTATTCCCTGCCGTATGGAAAAAATCAGCCGTGAGCCTCTGATTATCCTTGACGGCGGACACAATGAAGGCTGTATGAGGGCACTTCGGGATATGACGGAAAAGTATCTGACGGGAAGAAAAATAACCTTGCTTATGGCTTCAATGAAGGACAAGGAGTATGAAAAAGGCATTTCACTTCTTGCGCCCCTTTGCGAAAATACCGTTTTCACTTCTGCCGATGCCCAAAGAGGCGAAAAACCCGAAATATTAAAAGCGTATGCGGAAAATTACTGTAAAAAGGTTTATGCCGTCGAAGACAGAGAAAAGGCTTTCAGAAAAGCGTTGAGTCTTACGGAAAAAAACGGAGTGCTCATAGTCTGCGGCTCCTTCTATCTTGTAAGCGATATAAGAAAAATTTTTCTCTGCGACTGACTTTTACAAAATAATACACACTCAATCTCTTATGATAAATGTCATAAGGGATTTGTTTTTTTAGGGAGGTTTAATATGTCGGCTCGGCTTGAATATATAAACAAAGAAATCTGGGTTTACCTTGACGGCGAAATTGACCATCACAGTGCTTCACTTATAAGGGCAGGAGTAGATGACGCCATAATTAACCGCAGACCGCAGTTGCTTATATTGGATTTCGGCGGCGTTACTTTTATGGACAGTTCGGCAATCGGTCTTGTTATGGGCAGATACAAACTTATGAATACCGTAGGGGGAAAAGTCAGGGTGGACAACCTTTCACCCTCTGCCTATAAGGTTATGAGGCTTTCGGGACTTGAGAAAATTGCAGAGATAAATGTGAGGTAAGGATTTATGAATACAATAAACGAACTTAAAATGGTCATTGACTCAAAAAGTATAAACGAAGGTTTTTCCAGAGTGGCGGTCACGGCGTTTATTGCCTGCCTTGACCCCAACGTTGAGGAAATCACCGACATAAAAACCGCCGTAAGCGAGGCGGTGACAAATGCAATTGTTCACGGCTACCGTGAGAAAGAGGGAAAAGTATACATAACCGTAACTCTTTTTGAAAGGAACTTTGTCCGCATAAAAGTAAGGGACAAGGGTGTGGGTATTGAAGACATCGAAAAGGCGATGGAGCCTCTTTATACCACCTCAAAGGACGAAAGGGCAGGCCTGGGCTTTGCCGTTATGGAATCCTTTATGGATAAAGTTAAGGTGAGTTCAAAACTTTCAAAGGGCACAACGGTTATCCTCGAAAAGAAAATTCGGGGAAAGAGTATATAATTTTCGGGAGGACCTCACTTTTGAAAGAGAACAGTTCCGAGCGCAGCGAACTTATTAACGGCAATTACGGCCTTGTGCATTCCTGCGCCAACCGTTTCAGAGGCAGAGGGGTGGAGTATGACGACTTGTTTCAGGCAGGTTGCATCGGACTTATTAAAGCGGCAGATAACTTTGATAAAGAACGTGGCTTTGCCTTTTCCACCTATGCCGTGCCCGTGATTCTGGGCGAGATTAAAAGAATTTTCCGTGACGGAGGACTTATAAAAGTAGGTCGAAGTTTAAAAGAAAAGTCAAGAAATGCCCTCAAAGTCAGCGAAGAACTGACAAAGCAACTCGGCAGAGAGCCTACGGTGTCGGAAATAGCCGAAAAAATGGGAGTGAGCATTTTCGAAGCCTCACAACTCATCACCCTTTCCATGCCTGCCGTATCTCTTACCACGGAAGACGAAAAGGGTGAAAGTCAGTTTGATATTCCGATTCAGAGTCACGAAGAAGAAATGACGGAAAAAATGGCTTTGCGAAGCGTTATCGAAGCCCTTGACGAAAAAGACCGACGGCTTATCGAACTGCGGTATTACAAGGGAATGACCCAGGTTAAAACGGCAGGTGAACTTGGTATGTCGCAGGTGCAGGTGTCACGCAGAGAAAAGGCGATACTTATTAAAATGAGGCAGAATATGCTCTGATTGAAATTTCTTAAATAATGTGGTACAATCTTTTTATCAAAGAAAATACGGGAGGAAAAATATGATTCCTTTAAAAAGATATACCGCCTTGCTTCTTGCTTTGGTTTTGTGTTTCATTTTTACTGCCTGTTCGAAAAAAGCGGACTCATACAAAACTAAAATCAGCGATACTGCCGTCAGCGTGTCTTCCGACGGGGACGGTGAGGCTGTTTACGTGAGCCGTACCAACAAGGATAAACTTTCCCTTATTGCACGAAGCGAAATGGTTTCGCTTTATTTTGATAAGAAAAGTTACACCGTAAGTATCTGCGACGAAGCCTCAGGCAAACTCTGGACCTCTCTTTTAAAAGATAACAACGGTATTAAAACTTCCGCCCTTGACGTTGCGGTACTCATTGACGGAAACGAGTGCGTTTTGTCTTCACAAAGGGACAGTACGGGCAGGGGACTTGACGTTCTTGAGAAAAACGATAAAGGTCTGATTCTCACCTATAAATTTGAAAAAGACCTTGAAGACGGCAGAAAAATCCGCCTTAATGTACCCGTGGCATATACTGTGGAAAACGGTGCTCTTGCAGTTGAGATTGACTGCGAAAACCTTACTGCCGAGGGTCACAGCGAAGATATCGTCATCACTAAAATCAGACTTTTACCCTATTTTGCTTCATCTTTATCGGGTCAGGAAGGGGACTTCATTCTTCTGCCCGACGGCTCGGGTATGACCGTTGACCTTTCGGAAAATCCCGATGAGTTCAAAAATATCAGTCTTGATGTTTACGGCGAAAAAACCGACGTTGTTCTTGCTGCTTACGGTGTTAAAAGCGGTGACAGCGCCTTCGTTGCTCTTGTTGAAGAAGGCGACGCCATAGCCTCGGTGAGAATGTCGAAGGCTCTTTCGGAAAGCGGCTGTAACAGAGTTTATCCCTGCTTTGATTTGAGAGAAATCGAGGAAAACGAGGGCGAAGTATATGTTTCAAACAAGAGTTATACGGGTAAAATCAGAGTCCTTTACCGCTTCCTTTCTTCCGACAATGCAGGTTATATCGGTATGGCGGGAGCAATCAGAGAACTGCTTATAAGAAACGGTACACTCCTTTCGCAGAAAGAGGAAAGCGGCACTTATCCCTTCAATCTTTCCCTGGCTCTGCAAAACAGCGTTACCAACACAAAGGGTAAAACTCTTTCACAGACTCTTACCACCTTTGAAGAAGCCCTTGAAATTCTGTCTTCACTTAAAGCAAAAGGTTTCACAAGGATAAATCTTGTTCTTGACGGACTTGTGAAGAAGGGAAACGATTATGAAATTGACTATTCTGTCGGCTCAAAAGAGGATTTGTCTTCCCTTGTTTCCTATTGCAAAAATCAGGGAATAGACCTTTATGTGCAAAGTGATATTCTTTCTGTAGCCGAGGGTGAAACTGCTTCGGATTCTGCTCTTACTCTTTCGGGAGAAGAAGTAACAATGAAAGGCAGAGTCTGTCTTTCACTTAACGGGGCGGATAAAAATATAAATTCCCTGCTCAACTTTGCGGAAAAGGAGGGGCTGGGCGTTTACATCAGTGACGCAGGTTCGCTTCTTTATTCCGACAGCAGCAAGGGTGAAACTTTCCTTAAAAATGAGGCAAAGGACATTATCTCTAAAGAGGTCGGCTCCGTGTCTGCCCTTGAAAGTTTATTTGTGGATACGGGCAACATCTACACCGTCAAATATGCGGATATGGTAATAAATTTGCCTTCATCTGCCAAGTATCAGAGCCGTGACCTTTGCTCGTCAGTACCCTTTATTCAGGCGGTGCTTCACGGAATTACAGACTATTCTCTTTCGGCGGCAAATCTTGAGAAAAACAGCGAAAAGGCTTTCCTTAAAGCCGTCGAGTACGGTGCAGTACCCTACTGCAAGTGGTATGCAAGTGACCTTTCCACCGCCGAAGAAGCCGATGAGGGTTACTATATGAACAGTATAAACGGTGCGCAGAGTCAGTATGAGAGAATGGCTTCGGATTTTTCCGACCTGCAAAACTCGAGAATTACCGACCACCGACTTGTACAAAAGGGTGTATACTACACCGAGTATGACGGCACGACGGGTATTTATGTTAACTATAACAGTAAAGAAGTTACCGTCGGCGGTGTTACCGTTGCAGGTATGAGTTTTCTGAGAGTGAATTAAATTAAGAATTGCGCTTAAAAGGCGGTTACGGAAAAGTCCGTGACCGCCCTGTTCAGTTAAGTGCAAGCCCCAAATGATAAGGCAACCCTTGACCGCCCCTTCTGTGTTATAACTCAAAAACGCAAAATCCGTAGGGGACGGCACCTCGATTTACCGTGAAGCCAAGCACCGTTAAATATAAAAAAATAGGGAGACCAATGGTCTCCCGCAGAATTACAGCACTAATCTTTCTTTGCTTAGCACTTATTTGTTTTGAATTTTCCGTTCCTATCAGTGTGAAAACTCTGCACTCCAGGTAAAGTTGAAGGTTTCGCCCGCTTCAAGAGCGTTGATACCGTCTTTCTGTGAAAAGTCTGACTTTTTCTCCTGAGAATCGTTGACACCGCACCAAGGCTCAATGCAGACATAGGGTGCCCCGGGCTTTGCCCAGATGCCGAGCCAGGGAGCAGAGCCGAGATTGAACTTAACCCTTCTGTCGTGGCTGTCACTTACAAGGGTAATGTTTTCAGATTTAACGCCATTAAAAATCAGAGCGTCTTCGTTGAAAATATCTTTTGTGATAACAATTTCTTTTTCGTTGCAGAGTACGGGATAAGTTTCGGGAAGCCGTAAAGAATTTACAAGGTCAATTTTTACCGTTTCAAGAGTTTCGTTTTCATCGAAAATAAGTTTGTCACCGATTTTGCAGTTAAAAGCAGGGTGAGCACCCAGGGAAAAGTACATAACCCCATCGTTCTTATTGACAATATGGTGGGAAACACGAAGACTTCTGCCCTCAAGGGAGAAAGTGATAACAAGGTCAAATTTATAGGGGTAAAGAGAAAGGGTTTCTTCGCTTTCGGAAAGAACGAACTTAACTTTGTCGCCTTCATTTGAAAGAAAAGTGAAAGGAAGTTTTCTTGCAAAGCCGTGTTTGGGCATTGTGTATTCTTTACCGTCAAGAGTGTATTTGTCTTCTATGAGTCTGCCGACAATGGGGAAAAGAACGGGGGACTGACCTGTCCAATATTCAGCGTTTCCCTGCCAGAGATATTCGGTATCAGCGCCTTTTGAATAAACGCTTGTCAGTTCGCAGCCGAACTCCTTGACACCGACTTTGAGATATTCATTTTCTATGTAGTGTATCATAATGCATACCGCCTTTCTTTTTTTAATAATAACACAGTTTTTTATTTTGGGCAAGGTGTATTTACACGTGCTTTGTAACAAATCACATATTTTGTAGAAAATTATGGATAATTTATTGAAAAATGCACAAGATGATGTTATAATAACTTCACACCGCAACGAAAAATCAAGATTTTGCTAACGGTGTAAGAACCTTGTAACATGCTCGCTCGGGCACGGTTGTGTCTTGCGGATATGTTATACTCTACGAAACTTAACCCAAAGGAAGTGCTTTGAAATGAAGAAAACAAGAATGCTCAGAAGGTCCGTTTCTCTTATTCTTGCGGTGCTTATGCTCTTTAGCCTTGCCGCTTGCGGTTCGGATAAAGAAGATGAAACAACTGAACCCGAAACCCAGATTACAACAACGGAAACGACAACTGCTGCACTTGATTATACGGATTATACCAACCGCCTCACCGGTCTTGACACCCTGACTGAAGAAGCTGTGGGCAAAAGACCCGTTGCAATTATGATAAACAACGTCAAGGCTTCTCTGCCTCAGTACGGCATCGGCAGTGCCGATATTATGTTTGAGGTTGTTGTTGAGGGCGGTATCACACGAATGATGGGCGTCTGGGGCGACTATACACAGGTGCCCAACGTCTGCTCAGTCAGATCCTGCCGTTACTATTACCCCATACTCGCATACGGTCTTGATGCGGTATACATCTGCTTCGGCAGCAACGAAACCCTCGGCACACCGACTCTTGAAAGACTCGGCATTGACTATTTCAACGGTGCGGCAAACTACATCTCCGACCTTTACGGCCGTGACGCTGAACGTCTGAAGAAGTACAGCAGTGAGCATACCGCTTACGTTAAGGGTGCAAACATTCCCAAGGTACTTGAAAGTCAGGGCGTAAGAAGTGACTATCTGGAAGATAAAAATGTACCCGTTTTCAACTTCCGCAAAACCGTCAAAGCAGCAGGCGACACAGACTGCACCACTGCAAAACTCCAATTCTCCGCTTCATATTACAGCACTTTCACCTATGACAGCGAAAAAGGTGTTTACAAAAAGCAACACAACGGCTCAACCCACCTTGACACCTCAACGGGCGAACAACTCAGTTATGTGAACGTCTTTGCTCTTGAAACCAACGTTTCAAAGTATAAGGACAACTACATTATGCTCGTTGAACTTGAGGGCGGCTCAGGCTACTATATGTCAATGGGCAAGGCGCAGAAGATAACATGGAAGAAAGCCAGCGAGGGTGATACTATTCAGGTGTTCACCGAGGACGGAAAAGAACTCAAAGTAAATCCCGGTAACAGTTACATCGGTATTATTGCTCCCGATTCCACAACAATCACTGCATAAAGATACACACACGGGGACGGTAAAAAACGCTGTCCCCGATTTTTGTTTTCAAAAGAAATAAAATTTGCAAAAATGTCTTGATTTTTTATTTACTATAATGTATAATAACCGAGTTGATAAAACATATGGAGAGTTGTCCGAGCTGGCCGAAGGAGCACGATTGGAAATCGTGTA
>CAYNIN010000053.1:0-11870 GCA_964397395.1 uncultured Faecalibacterium sp. | reverse complement strand
AGACCACCGGCACCACAGAACAAACTGACAGCCGTAAATTCTCTCATCTTGTACCTCCGTAAGATATTATTAAATTTTCTAAATTATATCATTTTTTCATAATGATTTCAAGTGTTCATTATAATTATATGAGGCAAGGCAGGAATAGCCGTCATACTTTCGTCAGTTTTATAGCTTAAAAACAAAGTTTTTAACTGTATTTTGACTTGTATGATTTTTTGTTCTGTGGTATGATTATTGTCATACCACAGTTTTTTGTGTTCTGATTTGACACAAGCATAAAATAAACACAGCACTTTTGAAAGTAAAAGGACACAGAATTATGATAGAAAAAATCACCGATACTCCCCTTTGGGAGCACCTTAAAAATGCACAAAAGCCTATACTCCTTTACGGTATGGGCAACGGCGCCGACATGATAATCGAGGTTCTCGACTCCCTCGGGCTTACCTTTGCCGATACTTTTGCAAGTGACGGCTTTGTCAGAGGTCACTCTTTCCACGGCAAAAAAGTTCTTTCCTACTCCGAGGCAAAAGAGAAGTACGGTGACTTTATCACTCTTATGACCTTTGCCGTTCACGATGAAGAAACCCTTAATAAAGCAAGGCAGATGTCTGAAGAGGGTGAATTTTACTCCCCCACGGTGCCCATTGCGAGCAAAGAACTTTTCACTTATAACTACTTAAAGGAAAATGATGATCTTTTTGAAAAGGCATACGGTATGCTTGCCGACGAGGAGTCGAAAAAAGCCTTTCTGAATGTGCTGAAGTTCAAAATCAGCGGTAAGACGGAGTATCTTTTTGAAACGATGTACGAAAAGAAACGCCTTTACGAAGATATACTTATGCTGTCGGGTGATGAAATAATACTTGACCTTGGCGCTTATGACGGCGACACAATCAGAGAATTTCTTGAAGTTACAAAAGGCAGTTACAAAAAAATAATTGCCTTTGAGCCCGACGAAAAGAATTTTAAGAAACTTGAAAGAAAAACCGCAGATCTTGAAAACATTGAAAGGTACAATCTCGGTGCCTGGGACAAGAAAGAAACTCTCTTTTTTGCAAAGAAAGGCGGAAGAAACTCCCATAAAGATGAAAGCGGTGTACCCGTAAACTTTGACAGCGTTGATAATATAGTAAAAGATGACGTCACTTTCATTAAGATGGATATTGAAGGAGCAGAAATGAAAGCCCTTGAGGGTGCAAAGGAAACAATAAAGCGGTGCTTACCGAAACTTTATGTCTGTGCCTACCACAGAAATGAGGATTTGTTTAACCTGCCTTTTAAGATAAAGGAGCTTGACGAAAATTATAAGATATACTTCAGACACCACCCTTATGTGCCTGCGTGGGAAGCAAATTTTTATGCCGTCAGACCTTGACAAAGCCATTAACCTGTGATATTATATCAAGGCACTTGAGGGTGTAGCTCAGTTGGTCAGAGTACTTGCTTGACATGCAAGGGGTCGGTGGTTCGAGCCCACTCATCCTCACCAAAAATCCCGTTCTCGTAAGAGGGCGGGATTTTTACTTATTACTTTTTACTTCTTCCGTCTTCACTTTTCACTGATTTTACTTTTGGTCAGAAAACCCCTCTGTCACTTCGTGACATCTCTGCTTTCAGACAATTTAAACCTCTCCACCGCAAGCGTTCCCCCTCTACTTTCAGGCGAGGCAAGAAAACTCATCCGTCAGTCGCAAGACTGACGGATGAAATTACTTTGCGTTCTGTATTTAATTATGCTTTGCCCTCGCAGTACATACAGCGGTAAACTCGGTTATTTCTGTCGGTGAGGACAAAAACCTGCTCAAGTTCCTGCTCACAGGAAGTAATGCAACGGGGATTTTTGCATTGAAGTACACCGTGAAGTTTCTCGGGAAGGTCAACGTGACGCTTGTCAACGAGTTTGCTGTCACGGATAACATCAACGGTGATGCCCGGGTCAATATAACCCAGAGCCTCAAGGTTAATGTCAATATTACTGTCAATTTTGATAATATCTTTTTTGCCAATCTTCTTGCTTGACACGTTCTTGATAATTGCGATACTGCAATCAAGTTCGTCAAAGCCTAAAAGATTATATATTCTCATAGCATTACCTGCGGTAATGTGGTCAATAACGATGCCGTCTTTGATTGAATCTATATGCATTGTTCTTTCCCCTTTCTTTATGCCTTGATGCCAAGTAAATCCATAATAAGTGCCATACGGATATACTTGCCGCAAAGTGCCTGTTCAAAATAGCAGGCTCTGGGGTCAGCGTCAACCTCGGTGGAGATTTCATTGACTCTGGGAAGCGGATGAAGAATAGTCAGGTCTTCCTTTGCATTTTTCAGTTTCTTCATATCAAGAATGTAACTGTCACGGAGTCTGATATATTCTTCTTCACTTAAAAAGCGCTCTCTTTGTACTCTTGTCATATACAGTACATCAAGTTCGGGAAGTACATCTTCAAGGCTCTTTGTCTGAACATACTCAATACCCTTTTTCTGAAGTACGTCCTTCTTGACATAGGAAGGAAGTTTCAGTTCGTCGGGAGAAATGAGAACAATTTTAATATTCTCATATCTTGCAAGAGCAGTAATAAGTGAGTGTACCGTTCTGCCGAATTTAAGGTCACCGCAGAAACCGATGGTAAAGTTATCAAGTCTGCCCTTTTTTCTTCTGATGGTAAGAAGGTCCGTAAGAGTCTGGGTGGGATGGTTATGACCGCCGTCACCTGCATTGATGATAGGCACGGTTGAATGCATTGAAGCAACAAGGGGTGCACCTTCTTTGGGGTGACGCATCGCAATAATATCCGCATAACAGCAAACGGTTCTCGTTGTATCCGCCACGCTTTCGCCCTTTGCGGCAGAAGAAGACTGTGCTTCTGAAAAACCTAACACATTGCCGCCGAGTTCATACATTGCCGCCTCAAAACTGAGCCTTGTTCTTGTGGAGGGCTCAAAGAAAAGAGTGGCAAGTTTTTTGCCTTTGCAGACCTCACTGTATTTCTTGGGGTTTGCAATAATATCGTCGGCAACGTCAAGCATATTATCAATTTCCTCAGTTGAAAGGTCGAGAATATCAATAAGGCTTTTCATTATTTGTTGCCCCCAATCCAACTTTCATCGGAGGGATTGTTTCTGAATTTAATGATACGGTCGATATCTTCTGTTTTGATGATACCTTCTTCTGCTGCAACTTCACAAACTGCTTCGATATTTGAAAGGCTGTGGTTGATTACGTTTGCAGCAGCCATTCTGTCAATGCCCTTCTGCATACCGTAGGTGAAAATTGAAGCAATACCGAGAACTTCCGCACCTGCTTCACGAAGCACTTCAACAACTTCAAGAACACTGCCGCCTGTTGAAATAAGGTCTTCAACAACAACAACTTTCTGTCCTTTTTCAAGTTTGCCTTCAATCTGATTACCTCTGCCGTGGTCTTTGTGACCGCTTCTTACATAGCCCATAGGTAAGCCGAGAATGTGACCTACGATGGCGGCGTGAGCAATACCTGCCGTTGATGTACCCATAACAACTTCACAGTCGGGATAGTATTTGAGAATAGTTTTTGCAAGACCCGTTTCAACGTCTGTTCTCACTGCGGGTGAAGTGAGGGTAAGTCTGTTGTCACAGTAAATGGGGCTTTTGATACCGCTTGCCCATGTAAAAGGCTGTTCGGGGCGAAGGAAAACTGCACCGATGGAAAGTAAGTCTTTAGCAATAAGTTTTTTCATTTTATATCTGTCCTTTCAATTATTATCTTTTTTAGCCTACAAATTCTGCAAGGCATCTTTCGTAAGCGGCAACGGGGTCTGCGGCGGCGGTGATGGGTCTGCCCACAACGATATAGTCAGAGCCGATTTCCTTTGCCTTTGCAGGAGTTGTAACTCTCTTCTGGTCGCCTACGTCACCGTCGGCAAAGCGTACACCGGGTGTTACTGTAAGGAAGTCCTTGCCGCACTTTTCATGAACAAGACCTGCTTCAAGAGGTGAACAAACGATACCGTCAAGTCCGCTGTCTGCGGCGGTCTTTGCATAACTGAGAACAACGTCGCCTACTTCGCCGTCGATAAGGATTTCTTTGTTCATTCTTTCCTTGTCGGTGGAAGTGAGCTGAGTCACGGCAATAAGAAGGGGTCTTGTGCCGTCTTCTCTTGTAAGACCTTCAATAGCAGCCTGCATCATTGCAGATGTACCTGCGGCGTGAAGGTTGCAAAGGTCAACATCGAGTCTTGAAAGAACTGCCATAGCCTTTTTAACGGTGTTGGGAATATCGTGAAGTTTGAGGTCAAGGAAAATCTTGTGACCTCTCTTTTTGATTTCTCTGACAATTTCGGGACCTTCCGCATAGAAAAGTTCCATACCGATTTTTACGAAAGGCTTTTTGCCCTCGAACTTATCAAGGAAGTTAAGCACTTCCTCTTTGCTGCTGAAATCGCATGCAATAATAACATCTCTACCCATCAGTGAGCACCTCCGATAATTTCTTTTAATGATGTAATGTTATATTTTTCCATTACTTGCGGTAAATCGTTGATGATGTCACGGCAAGCATAAGGATTTACTAAGTTGGCGGCACCCACCTGAACTGCGGTGGCGCCTGCGAGCATCATTTCAATGACATCTTTTGCCGTTGAAACACCGCCCATACCGATAATGGGCACACTCACTTTTTCATAGACCTGATAAACCGCTCTTAAGGCAACGGGCATAATTGCAGGTCCCGAGAAACCGCCCATTTTGTTTGCAATGACGGGCTTTTTTGTTTTAAGGTCTATTCTCATACCTAAAAGTGTGTTGATAAGACTGATACCGTCGGCACCTGCTTTTTCGCAGGCAACGGCAATTTCCGTTATATCCGTAACGTTGGGGGTGAGTTTTGCAACGACGGGTTTTGTTGTAACGGACTTAACTGCTTCGATAACTTCAAAAGCACCATTTGCAGAAGTACCGAAGTTGACACCGCCTGCGTGAAGGTTGGGGCAACTGATGTTGATTTCAAGAATGCCTACCTGTTCTTCTTTATCGAGAAGACTTGCACACTCCTTATATTCATCAATAGCGAAACCGCCCACGTTGGCAATAACTTTTTTTGAGAAAACTTCTTTGAGTTTGGGAAGTTCGTGAGCAATTACGTCGTGAACACCCGGATTCTGAAGACCCACGGAGTTAATCATACCCGAAGTACATTCGGCAATTCTCGGTGTGGGATTGCCGAAGCGCTTTTCGAGAGTTGTACCCTTAAAGGAAAAAGTACCCAGACAGTTGATATCGTAAAGTTCCGCAAATTCATAGCCGAAACCGAAAGTACCCGATGCAGGGATTACGGGGTTATCAAGTTCCAGACCTAAAAGGTCAATTTTTGTGTTTACCATATAATCTCCTCCCTTTCAAGTACGGGGCCGTCTTTGCAGATTCTCTTGTTACCGTATTTTGTTTTGCAACTGCAGCCCATACATGCGCCGAAACCGCAACCCATTCTTTCTTCAAAACTGTACTGACCCGAAGTTACGGCAGTATTTTCAATTGCCCTGAACATCGGCATGGGGCCGCAGGTGTAAAAATATGTATAGTCAGCGTCTTTCATAGCATCGGTAACAAAACCTTTGACACCCACAGAGCCGTCTGCCGTTGCAACAACAGTTTTGCAAAGGGCGGAAAACTCCTCGTAGGCAAAGATTTCGTCTTTCTTGTTAAATCCCAAAATAACCGTAGGTGTTTTGCCTTCTTTAATGAGGGTTTTGCAAAGGTTATACATTGGGGGGACACCGACACCGCCGCCGATTAAAAGAGGTTTATCTCCGCTTTTTGAGGTGTCGAAACCGTTTCCGAGACCGACGAGCATATCGCATTCATATCCCTCTTGCCACTTGCTCATTTTTTCCGTGCCCTCACCCACAACTTTGTAGATGATTGTGACGGTGTTTTCGTCCCAATCGTAAACGGAAATGGGACGTCTTAAATAACAGCCCTCAACGGTGAGGTTTACAAACTGACCGGGAGCAGTAAGTGCCGAGGTGTCGCCTTCAAGAACCATACGGTAAACTGTATCTGTCAGTTTTTTATTTTCAAGAATTTTATAAATCCCCTGAACCATTTTCTGCCACTCCTTTAAAATATTTTTTCACCCTTGACGTAGGTGTGAAGTATTCTGCCTCTGACTTTCATCTTTTCAAAGGGCGTCGCCTTACCCATTGAATAGAAGTCATCGGGGTTAATTTCATATTCTGAACTCAGGTCGATTACGGTGAAATCCGCCTTGTCGCCCTCATTTGTGCCGCCCTTTATACCGAAACGCTTACGGGGGTTATTACTCATAAGGTCAACCAATTTTTCAAGGGAGATTATTCCCGTTTCAACAAAGTGGGTATACATCAGAGGGAAGGCAGTTTCAATACCCACAACACCCATAAGGCTCTTTTCAAGTCCCCTGCCCTTTTCTTCGGCAGAATGGGGTGCGTGGTCTGTTGCAATCATATCAATTGTGCCGTCGATGATACCCTCAATAAGAGCATCTCTGTCTTGCTTTGAGCGAAGGGGCGGATTCATCTTGAATCTGCCGTTTTCCTGCAGGTCTTCGTCACATAAAATCAGATAGTGAGGACCCGTTTCGCAGGTGATGTCCACACCCTCTGCCTTTGCCTTGCGGATAATATCAACGCTTTCCTTGGTGGAAATGTGGCAAACGTGGTAGGAACAACCCGTCTTTTTAACAAGTTCAATATCTCTTGCAATCTGCTTCCATTCACTTTCAGAGCAGATACCTCTGTGACCGTTTTTCTTTGCGTATTCGCCGTCGTGGATATAACCGCCTTTGAGAAGTTCGTTGACTTCGCAGTGGGCAACAATCATTTTGGAAAGAGCCTTTGCTTTTCTCATGGCTTCTTCCATCATCCCGTCACTCTGTACACCTCTGCCGTCGTCGGAAAAAGCAATAATGTTTTCAGCCATGGCCTCCATATCCGAAAGTTCTTCACCTTGCTGACCGACGGTAATTGAGCCGTAGGGGTAAACGTCAATTACGGCATCTCTTTCGATAATTTCAAGTTGCTTTTCAAGATGAGCCGCACTGTCGGGTACGGGGTTTAAATTAGGCATACTGCATACAGCCGTGTATCCGCCGTGTGCCGAAGCAAGAGAACCGCTTTTTATTGTTTCTTTATAAGAAAAACCCGGCTCACGCAAATGAACATGAACATCTGCGAAACCGGGAAAAATATAATAATCTGAATAATCAACGATATTATTCTCCGCTTCGTCGGAGGAAACAATAATACCGTTATCAACAAAAAGCGGAAGTGCCGAAAATGAGCCGTTCTGATAAACCTTTTTGCCTTTGATGGTCATACTCATAAGGAACCTCCTGATAACTTAAACTTCTTATTCTTCCAATTATTCTATCATAATGAAAAATAAATGTCAATGACAAAAAACGTTATTAACATAAACTTTATAATCTTTATTTCATAATTTTTCTTGATATGAGGAAAGGAATAATTTATAATATATCTATAAATCATATCAGGGAGAAAAAGATGAGAACCGTACACTTAAACGAAAATTGGAATATGACCGTAGGCAGTCACTCCTTTGAAGTAAATCTGCCTATGCTTAATCTTCACGCCCTCATAGATGCGAAAATTCTGCCCACTCTGAATGAAGCAAAAAGCGACAGGGAATATTTCGATTACAGCGACAAAGAGTGTACTTTCAGAAAAACTTTTATCTGCGGCAAAGACATTACCGAAAGTGAATTTGCCACCCTTTTCTTTGAACGGCTTGACACGGTCTGCACCGTAAGTGTTAACGGTAAGGTTATTGCAAAACCGAGAAATATTCATCTCACCCGTTCTTTCCCCGTAAAAGAACATCTCACTGAGGGCGAAAACACCGTTGAAGTGGTTTTTCACTCCCTGCGTGACTATATAGCAAGAAAGCAGGAAAAACTTAAACTTCCCCCTAACTTCAACGGCACCACGGGACATCCCCACATAAGAAAATGCGGTTGCCATTTCGGTTGGGACTTCGGCCCCGAACTTAACGCACAGGGTATCGGCGGAAAATGCGAACTGCGCTACGGCAACAAGGCAGGTATTGAATTTTTAAGCGTCGGTTCCTCCCTCAAAGACGGCAAGGGCACCGTCAGTCTTTCCTGCGAAATGACCGAGGGCAAAAAAGAGAAGGTTGTATATACGCTTTACTCCCCCGAGGGTGAAATCATTGAAAGCAAAGAAAGCACGGAAAAAAACTTCCCCTGCACCTTTGAAACGGAAAATCCTGCTTTATGGTGGTGTAACGGTCTTGGTGAGCAGCCGCTTTACCGTATAAGTGCCGAGCATATTGTTGACGGTACTTCAGCCGACAAAAAAGAAAAGAAAATCGGTTTCCGCACAATCACCCTTGATAAATCAAAGGATAAGTACGGCAGTAATTTTCAGTTCATCATTAACGGTAAACCCATTTTTGCCAAGGGCGGAAACTATATCCCTCTTGACGCCCTTTATACGATGACCAGCCCCGAAAAACTCCGTGAACTTTTAACAGAGTGCAAGAAGGCAAATATGAATATGATAAGAGTCTGGGGCGGCGGTTTTTACGAAAGCGATTTGTTCTACGATATATGCGATGAACTCGGTATACTTCTCTGGCAGGACTGTGCTTTTGCCTGCTGTGCATACCCCTTTATGCAGGAAAAGTTTCTTCAAAATGTCAAAGAGGAAATTGTTCAGAATGTTAAAAGACTCCGACACCGTGCCTGTCTTGCACTGTGGTGCGGCAACAACGAGATAGAGTCAATGTCAATGGCTTGGATAGCAAGGAAAGATATTATCGACAGTACGGGGAAATTCTTCTATGAAATGCTGCCCGTAATTATTAAAGAGTATGACAGTGTTACCCCTTATCACCCGTGCAGTCCTTCGTCGGAAAAATATATGAAGGTGCCAAACTCCGACAAAACAGGTGACACTCATATCTGGAACGTGTGGCACGGCTATCAGTACAAAGAATATTTCACCAAGCGTTTCACCCGTTTCTGCAGTGAGTTCGGTATGCAGTCTTATCCCGACGAAAGTCTGACACCCCACCAGAAATGCGATATGGGTGAAGAAAGGCTTAACTACTATCTTTCGGGTATTTTCACCGTACCCAAAGATGCAAGAAGCAAGGTTTATCTGACACAGATTATTCAGTCCGAAACCATGAAAAGAGCCACAGAGCATTTCCGTATACACTCCCACCGTTGTCACGGCGCTCTTTTCTGGCAACTTAACGATTGTTGGCCCTCGGCTTCCTGGGCAGGTTTCGACTGTGAAAACGGCAAAAAGGCTCTTATCTATGCGGCAAAGAAATTCAATGCGCCTTTACTTGTCACCACCGAAAGAAAGGGCGGTAAAATCGGGCTTTATCTTTGCAACGATACCCTCAACGAGTTCGGCGGAAAAGCAGAAGTGAAAGTAATTGATACCTTTTCGGGCAAAGAAAACACAAAGATTTATCTTTGCTCCTGCTCTCCCCTTTCCTCAAAAAAATTCGGCGAACTGCCTGTAACACAGGTTAAAGATAAAGTTCTCTTCCTTAAACTTTATGACAAGTCGGGTGCTTTCATCGGGGAAAACCGTCTGACTTTTACCAATGAGAATAAACTTAAATTGCAAGATCCCAACCTCAAAATCACCTTCTCGGAAAAAGAGGGCAAGGTTTTCGCAAAGATTTCTGCCGAAAACTATGCAAGGTTTGTTTATGTAAGAACGGGCAGAGCAAAACTTTCCGACAATTTCTTTGACCTTTCAAAAGGTGAAGAAAAGGAAATTGAAATTTACGGTATAACAAAAGAAGAAGCGGAGAAGAAAACCGAAATACTCTCCCTTTATGAAATCCTTTTCGGCAGAAACAAGGCAAAAGACATCTCTGCTCACATAAAAGAATTTGCAAGACCGATGGCACTTGCAAACAGAATATCACGCTATTTTGACAAATAAAAGGAGGAATCACATTGACGGTAACAGTTAAGGCTTATGCAAAAATCAACCTGATGCTCGATATTCTTTCAAAACTTTCAAACGGATACCACGACTTATTTATGCTTATGCAGTCCGTCAGTCTTTTTGACAGAGTAACAGTTGAAGAAACAGACACGAAAAAAACTGAAATTTCCTGCGATAATCCCCTTATCCCTGCCGATGAAAGCAACATCGCCTTTAAGGCGGCAAAGGCTTTTTTCGACTATACGGGAAAGGAAAATTCCGGCATTAGAATATCAATTGAAAAACACATTCCCCATTCGGCAGGCCTTGCAGGCGGAAGTGCCGACGGTGCGGCGGTAATCGTTGCCCTGGACAAGATTTATAATACCGCCCTTTCGGAAAGGGACATTATCGCAATCGGTAAAACCGTCGGTGCAGACGTACCTTTCTGTGCTCTCGGCGGCACAATGCTTGCCCAATACACAGGCACGATTCTCTCTCACCTGCCCGACCTCAAATTGCCTTATATCGTTATTCTTAAGCCCGACGAAAGCGTTTCCACCGCCGAGGCTTATAAGGCGTTCGACGAGGAAGACTGGATAAGGCACCCCGACACTCACGGCATACTCCTTGCCGCCGCAGAGTGTAACCGTCAGGGCGTTTACAAAAGAGCCGCCAACGTTTTTGAGCAGTTCATTGAAGTAACGGGCAGAGCATATATTAAAGCGACTATGCTTCAGCACAAGGCAAAGTGTGCTCTTATGAGCGGAAGCGGACCGAGCATTTTCGCAGTTTTCGAAGAAAAAGAAAATGCAGAAAAATGCTGTGCTGAACTTAAAAAGAACTATGAGAACGTATACCTTTGCACAGGCGTAAACAGAGGTTGCGAGATTGAATAACGGCTTTATGTAACCTCATAACCGCCGCCAAGACCGAAGGAAACCGACAGAGCCTTATCAATTTTGAACATATCGCTTTTGTCGAGAATGCCCATTTTTTCCTTAAGCCTCTTTTTGTCAAGGGTTCTCACCTGTTCAAGAAGTACGATTGAGTCCTTTGCAAGTCCGCAGTTATCTGCATTGACCTGTATGTGCGTCGGCAAATCCGTTTTATATCTCTGACTTGTTATAGCCGCCGCAATGACCGTAGGACTGAATTTGTTTCCCACATCGTTCTGTACGATCAGAACGGGTCTGATACCGCCCTGCTCCGAGCCCACAACGGGACTTAAATCGGCGTAATATATTTCTCCTCGTTTGATGTTCATAACAACTCCTCCTGACATCATTATATTCTGTCTTTCAAAAATAGTTTTACCTTTCACGGAGAAGTTTAAACAGCAGAAAGAGTTTTTCTGACCTGAATTTTTTACAAATCAAATAATTTATACTCTAATACCCCCAAAAATACACATTACTTATGAGGTGATAAAAAAATGGTAAGACATATAATTTTATGGAAATTGAAAAGCGAATTTAATTTAAAAGAGAAGGAAGAAATCAAAGAAGGCATAAAAGAAGGGCTTGAAAGCCTTAAGGGTAAAATTCCCGGTCTTCTTGAAATAAAGGTACATACAGAAGGCTTACCGTCTTCCACCTGCGACCTTATGCTTGAATCCTCTTTTGAAAGCGAAGAAGCACTTAAGGGCTATTCCCTTCACCCTGAACATCAGGCAGTTGCCAACGGAAAGGTCAGACCTTATACTGCGGAAAGGTTTTGTCTGGATTTTGAGGGGTAAAGACTCTTTATCATTATAGTTCAAAACATATTTGAAGAACCATATTATTAAAAGGAACAGCACAAAGGCTCATGGGGTCTTTGTGCTTGTTTTCTCTGCGAGAGAAAGAGGCAGTCGCAAGACTGACGGAGAGGTTACTTGCCTTCCCTGCAGGTTATTCCCCTGTTAGGGGAAATG
>CAYNIN010000052.1:0-11957 GCA_964397395.1 uncultured Faecalibacterium sp. | reverse complement strand
CCGCTTCCCTCGGCGGCATGGCACCCAACCGCCGCTTGTCGCCTTCCCCGCGTACGAAAAAAACACAGCGGCATCACTTTACCGCTGTGCTTTTCATTTTATTCCTTCACGTAACAGGCTACGACTTCGCCGATATACATTCTGTGATAGTCTTTTGCTGGATAGCACTTTTCATCAATTGTGCCGTCAATAAATCCTTCGGGGTTTATATCCTGAATTGCCACCTTTTTCAGTACGATAACAATTTCACTTTCCGCAAAACTCATACTGCCGTCAATTTCCATCGGTGTAAGACCCGTTTCTTTTGCCTTGTCATATTCTCTGCCGCTTTTTGCGCCGCAGAATGAAAGTGCCTTGCGGTACTCCTCACCGAAGAAACTCAAAGTGAAGAGTTCTTCTCTTTCCGTAAATTCATAGGTGTATCTCTGAGGACGGATAAAGGCAAAACAAACGTCTTTGTTCCACAGTTCGCCCATGGCACCCCAGGAAGCCGTCATTGTGTTATAACTTTCCTTCGTACCTGCGGTGATAAGACACCACTTATCGTCAAAAAGAGATACGGCATTTTTGTCGAGTTCTTTTATGTTTATTTTTTTCATCTGTAGTCACCTCTTAAATATAATATGTAATATATTACCACATTATTTTCTTATTGTCCAATCCCTTTTCATTATATATAATATTTTATTGACTTTTATGCTTTGCAAATGATAAAATAACTGCACTGAAAAATAAAAGAGGTAGAGTATGGAAAAGAAAAACATTGTTCTCATCGGTATGCCCGGAGCAGGAAAAAGTACCGTCGGCGTACTTCTTGCAAAATCCGCGCTCATGGATTTTGTAGATACGGACTTGATTATACAGAAACTTCACGGGAAAAGCCTTTGCGAAATTATTGACGAAAAGGGTACGGAAGAATTTCTCAAAATTGAAAATGACGCTATTTGCTCCTGTGATTATACGGACTGCGTTGTCGCTACGGGCGGAAGTGCGGTATACGGTGAAGAAGCGATGGCGAAACTGAAAGAAAAAGGCATTACCGTTTATCTCGACCTGCCCCTTGAGAAAATTGAAAAAAGGCTGAGCGACATTCATTCAAGAGGCGTGGCAATGAAAAACGGCTCAACCGTTGAAGAACTTTACAAAGAGAGAACTCATCTTTATCAAAAGTATGCGGACATCACTGTTGACTGCTCGGAACTCACTGCTGAAATGTGCGTTGAGAAAATACTTACCGAAACAAAATAAATTAAGGGCTGTTGTACGAAAGGTGCAGCAGCCTTTTACTTTAGATATATTCACCAAAGCACAAAGAGCAAACTGTTTTGGTTATACAAAAATTATTAACAAATTATATACAAGATTGCAATACATACTTCTTGAGTGCTATAATATAAACAAATAAAAACAGCGGAGGATTTATTATGAACATACTCATGAAAATTATAGGCTTTTTTCTTGCGTTAATCACACCTCTTCTTACACTCATCTGCACCGATAACACCGTAGCCACGGACACCTCAATAGGTACTGCTCTTGAAAGTGCCGGCGGTTTTATCAAAGGTGTCTGTCACGCTGACCCCGATTACGAACTTATAAACGATGCAAACATCGGCTGGTTCCGTGACGACATTCCCTTCCCTTACGACGAATCAGGCAACCTTTCACAAAGTTATATTTCATGGAAAAAATTTGCCGAAGGTTTTGCAGAAAAAGGTATTAAAATTTTCGGTATAACCCCCTATCCCGAAGATTACATAGAATACGGTCTTGATCCCAGAGTTCCCGAAAACAAAGAGGCCATTCAGGATATTGCCCGTTTCTATCTGAAAGACCTTAAAGGAATAGTCGGTGCTTTCCAGATCACCAACGAAATGGGTATCGACCGTTTCACATACCCGCTTACAATGGATGAAGCATACGATTTCATAGGTATGCAACTTGAAGCCATGTATCCCGAAAAAGACGATATTCTTATCGGCTACAACCTTGCCGCTTTGTCAATTGCAACTATGCCTTTCAAGATGAAAAAGTATAACCAATACTGCGACTATGTGGGTGTAGACCTTTATCTCGGCTGTTTTGAACCCGTTCTCAAAAATGCCGATCAGTTTATCACCGTCCTCAGTTATGTAAGACGTGTTACGGGCAAGCCCATTATTCTTTGCGAGTTCGGTTACATCGGTCTGGGCGAACCTAAAACTGATGAGGAAAAGACGGCTATACTTGAAAAATACGGCTACGGCAGTGAAGAAGAAGCAAGAGCCAACATCGATGACTTTATAAGCAATCTCCCCGAAGAATTAAGAGATGAATTTGATATATACGCCGATGAAACTCCCGAATACAGAGCAAGTCTTCTCTTTGACGGTGAATTTTCCAATCATCTGTACTGTGAACTTCAAGAAGGCTTCGGTCTGTACGGTTTTGAACATACCCCCGAAGGTCAGGCGGCATTTTTCGAATATATAATTCCCGAAATACGCAAGTTAGATTTTGTTATCGGCACAATAGTTTACTGCTGGTCCGACAGTGACGACTGCTATGTCTGCGGTCAGAAAGACTGTCCCGTAGAAACGAAGTGGGGTCTTGTTGATAACGAAGGCAATCCCAAACCTGCTTACTATGCAGTTAAAGAAGCCTTCGCACAATGAGAACCATGAATAAAAAATGGATCACGTCCTGGAGTACGGCAACGGCAAAGGGCGGTATACATCTGCCGCCTTTACACCTTAACAACGGACTTTTATACGGCACTGCAAGAACTGTTCTCAGGGCAGGTATTGACGGTGAAAAAATCCGCATTAACTTTTCTAACCGATACGGTACAAGACCCGTTACTTTATCGGCGGTTTCCGTTGCACATTTAAAAGATGAAAAGAAACTGCTTACGGATAAACCCGTAAAAATAACCTTCGGCGGAAAAGAAAGCGTGACAATATCCAAAGGCGAAGAAGTTCTTTCCGATGAAATTGATTTTGAAACCTATGCCCTTAAAAAGATTGCAGTTAACATTTACTGCAAAAAAGCCGTATTTCAGACAAAGGGCATGTACGGAAGTCAGACTTATCTTGCGGCAGGCAATTTAACTGAGAGTGAAACCTTTGCAAAACCCCGTTGGCATCTCTGTCTGAAAACCGATGTCGCCACTTTTCAGACCAATCCCTTTATGACAAGAATTGACGTTCTTGCAAAAGAAGACACTTATGCTCTTGTCATTGCAGGCGACTCAACTATGTTTAACGAAATACCCTTTATCCTTTCCGAAAGACTGCACGAAAAAGGCATACACAATATTTCCGTCATTCAGCAGGCACTTCCCGGCAACCGTATTCTTGATGACGGCAAAGGAATCGTGGGAAATCTTTACGGTGAAAACCTGCTTACCCGTTTCGATAAGGATATTTCAAAATGCTGCGCAGTGAAAAAGATTATTCTTAAAGAAGGAGTCAACGATATCCTCCACCCACGTTCACTAACAACCAAAAAGAAGGCGAAACCTGCAACTGCAAAGGAAATAATTTCAGGGCTTAAGGAAGCGATAAACAAAGCGCACGAAATGGGTGCAGAAATTTACCTTTCCTGTTCCACACCTTTTAAAGAGTTCGGTAAAATTTTATTTTTTATTGACGACTTCAAGTGGACAGAAGAAACGCAGAATATGGCAGACGAAATAAACAGTTGGATAAAAGAATGTGACGGTCACGAAGGCTTTATTCCCGTGGATAATTTCCTTGACGAAGAAAAGCCCTATACTATGAAAAAGGATATCACTATCGACTATATTCACTACCACAGAAAAGGTCAGGAACTTTTTGTTGATAATATAATTGAAAACCTTTTTTAAATGAAAAAAATACTACTTTCCCCCAGTAGTATTTTTTCTTTTTGTGCATATATTTTATAACGCATCATCTCCAAAAGAAATGTTGTGCTAATTGTTAAACTTTATTACATTTTAATTAAATCTGTTTACTTTTGATGTTTTTAGTATTATTATGTTCCATAGTGTCAAAGAACACAAATTTATTATAAGCGGTGTATAAATATGTCAGATATAAAAGATTTTCTGAAAAGCGAATTGAAGGCCCTGAAAAGCGGTCTTTACAAGTGGGAATATCTTCTCTGGTGGGCAATCAGAGTTGCTGTTATCGCTATGATGTGCCGTCGTGGTTATGACGGTTCTCTTGATAACACGCAGATTTTTCTTATGTCGATGAATCTTCTTGCCTCCTTTGCCATTCCTCTGGTAAGGCTCATTCTTATTCCCAAACGCATCTTCACAAAAATCCCTTTCAGATGTCAGACCTATCTTAACATTATGGTTTTTGCAAGTGCCTTTATCGGTCAAGGCTTCAAACTCAACTGGTCCGATTCAAGTTGGGATAAATTTCTCCACGTTCTTTCCGGCGGACTCGTTGTTTTCATCGGTTTTGAACTTATCAAGGGTTTCACTTCGGGAAAATATAAAATCCCCCCTTCACTTGTAACCTTTGCTTCGGCAGGCTTTTCCTTTATAGGAATGGTACTGTGGGAAATCTTTGAATTTTTCGCCGACTACTATTGGGAAAACTCAAACAATCAGGCATACAACATTTCCCCCGAAAGAGATATGTTCTTCATTAAAATTTTCGGCTACGGTGTACAGAACGAAAATCAGTGGGCGGTTTTTGACACCAACGTTGATATGATTTGTGCCGTTGTCGGTGCCTTAATTTCCTCCGTCGTGCTTTCTGTGTTTCTTATTAAAAAAGAAAAGAAAGCAATCAAAGCAAAAGAAAAAGAAGTTGTTACCGTATAAAAAAACAAAACCTTGAAAGAGAAAAACTTTCAAGGCTTTTTTATTTTATTTCCCTTTCCATTCGGGGCATCTGTATCTTGTCTTACCCACACTCTTTTTGCCGTACTCAATAGCACGGGTGGGACAGTGGGATATACAAGCCATACAGTGAGTACAGTCCCCCGACCACACGGGTTTTCCGTCTTTAAGGGTGATGGAATTAAGAGGGCAGAGTTTTTCACACTTTCCGCAGAAAACGCAATTACCCTTTACCGTAAACTTTTTATTTGTCACAAAGGCAGGGTAGAAAACACCATTGACAACTTCGCTCATAAACTTATTAAAGAAACTGATTTTTCTTTCGGGCAAACTTTCGCCTTTTGCAATAAATTCAGACACTTCAAAGCAGGTTTCTTCCGCTTTCTTTATAAGTGAGTCGCATTCCTCTTTTTCGGGCACATCAAACATCGCAATATAGTTTTCGGGCATAACTACCTCTGAAATACCCATAAATTTCATACCCTTATGTTCCGCAAGTTTCTTTGCCGAATCGCCTGCACCGAAAATACCGCCGCCGCAGGTAAGCACGAAGTATGCCTTTCGGTTTCCCGCAAACTCACATTTCGATATGAAATCAGAAAACACTCTCGGCATTTTCCAGGCATAAGTCGGAGCCACGAAAACATAGGGCTTTTCGCTTTCGCCTTTAAAAATCACACCGGATTTAATAAGTTCATTTGCATTTACGGTTTCGTCGCAGAGTTTTTCTGCAAGAATATCGGCGCAGTATTTACTGTTACCCGTTGCTGAAAAATATATTATCATAACTTTATCACCTTTTATTTTTCTTATACTATATTAACACATTAAATACTTATTTACAACAGAAAAAAAGTATGGTAATATAAATTTATCAAACAAAAGTCAGGTGATGAATATGAAAAACATTCTTGTAACGGGCGCTTCGGGCGGTATGGGCAAGGCGATCTGCACATTACTTGCCGATAAGGGCTACAAGGTTTACGGTATCGACTACCGTGAAGGTGAAATTGACGAAAGAACGGATTTTATGTGCTGTGATGTTACCGACAGTGAATCTGTTGAAAAAGTCAGAGAGTACATCGAAGAAAAGGCAGGTTCTCTTGACGGCATTGTACATACGGCAGGAATTTACGATATGGACTCCCTTATTGAAATGAGCGAAGAAAGATTTGTCCGAATTTTTGACATCAATCTTTTCGGTGTTTACCGCATTAACAAGGCATTTGCGCCAAAAATGAAAAAGGGCTCAAGAATTGTTATCACTTCAAGCGAACTCGCTCCCCTTGACCCTCTGCCCTTTAACGGAATTTACGGTATTACAAAATCGGCTCTTGAAAAGTATGCTTTTTCATTAAGAACGGAACTTAATCTCCGTGGTGTTTCCGTTTCAATCATCCGTCCCGGTGCAGTTAAAACGGGACTTCTCGGTGCCTCAACCGCTGCAATTGACCGTTTCAGAGAAAACACAAAACTTTATAACACCAACGCAGAAAAGTTCCACAAAATCGTTGAAAGTGTTGAATCGAGAAACGTTGCTCCCGAAAAAATTGCCGACCTTGTCCTTAAAGCTCTCACCGAAAAACATCCGCAGTATATTTACAACATCAACAGAAACCCGCTTCTGAAACTTCTCAACGCTTTGCCCGACCACGCACAAGTTGAAATACTTAAAGTTGTGCTTAAATAACAAATAAGACAGATATTCCTTTTCATCAGAATATCTGTCTTTAAATTTTATTCAGCTTCTATTGTGGGGTCGTTTTCTACCGTAATAAGTTCACCCTCAGCATTCCAGGAAGCATCCTCCGCCAGATAATAGATGTTGCCTTCTGCATCTAAATAGCGGTCTGCGTAGAATTTGTAAACAAAACCTTCCTCAAATTCTTCGGCATAAAGATCTTCTTCACTTTCTGCAGGATAAATTTCAGCGTAATATTCATCATCCCACTCAAGTTCATCCTTCTCATCATAATAGAACCATCCGTCTTCATCCACATAGCAGAAGTATGAATCGAACTTTTTACCGTCGCCGTCAACATAATAGTAGGAAGTAAAGTCCATTTCATATTCTTCGTCATATTCCTCTACTTCTGTGTAGGTATAAACTTCGCCGTCTTTACCGTAAATGAGAACGTCGTAACCGTCTTCATAGGCATTGCCCTCTTTATCGTAATATACCTTGTTGCCGTTTTCGTCAGTAAGAGCAATTCGACTGCTTTCCCAAAGATAATCAAACAAATCGTCAGTCAGCCCCGTTAGCATCTCGTCACCAAAAGCAAAAGAAAAAATATTTGCGGCAACAGCAAGCAGAATGAACAGACCTCCCAACACATCCGAAATTATGCCCTGCTTTTTCTTTTTATCGTAGTCAATTTCATCAAGGTCGATAAGACAGGTTGAGCAAAGCTGATAAATTTCGGGGTATCTGTTTCCGCAACAGGGGCAGACTTTTTCGTTTATCTTGGGGAATTTCTTTTTCTCTATAAAGAAAAGAATTACCGTAATCACAGGCAGGAACCATGCGCCCAAATACCAAAACACAGAAAGTTTGACTCCTCTTTGCTTTGCAAAGAATTTCATTGAGAGCATAAGGCAGACCGACGCTGATATTCCCATTGCTATTAAACCAAGCCAGATACCGAATGATGATAAGAATTCGTTAAAATTTTCCATTTTTTTATTCTCCTTTTTCTTATTATTTTTATTTTCCCATTAAAGAAAATATTTTTTGTCTAAGACCCTTAAAGCTGAAATCATAGCCACCCGAAACGCTTCTTGCCTTAAGGATTGAATAGAAGTCGCTTCTGCCGAGTTCTTTAGCAGAAATTGTTTCAAGTTTTTCAATGAGTGTTGCAAAGGTTTCTGTCTGCTCTGTCATAAGGTCAATATCAAACTTTTCCATTTCGTGACTGTCACTTACAACACAGAGATAATAGGGCGCAGGCACAAGACTTATTCCGGGAACACCCATAGTAAAGAAATTCTGTCCCTCACCGAAGTGAAGTGCGTTGTGACCCCGAAGTGTCATTGTACGGACTGTTTTTCTGTTCTTTACCGTATCGATATAAAGTTTATCCATGAAACTGTTACCTGTGTATACCAAATCAATTTCAGGCTTACCCGTATATTTATATTCACCGTCAATGTCACGCCACTCTTTACAGCCAAGATGTTCAACGGTAAGGTTGGCGACACACTTGAAGTGCTCACCCTTGCCGTCCCACAAATCTCTGTGCATAGCAAGCCAGCGTGAAGTGGATTGAAAGGCTCCCGTCCTTATATCCTCGAAGTGAGGCAAACGGAAATGCCCCGTTGTAAAAAGAAAAATATGAGTTCTTTCGGGAACGGTATCCTTCATATTTCTTATAAGTTCAAGCAGGGCTATGGGACCGTTTTCCTCGACACAGTTAGTGCCGTCCGTATGAGTATTTACAATAACATTTTCTTTTTGATTTTTGCCCTTGATGATACAATAAAAACTTTCCGTGTGAGCGTGTTCTTCTATCTCTGCTTCAAGAACAAATTTTGCTCTTTTATGCTCTTTTGCAGCCTCCGTTATCTTTTTTCCGTTGGTTTCATTTACCCAAAGCATAGGTATGTTCTGATAATCAGCAATAAACGAAAGATACTGACCTTCAATCATATCGTCGTGAAGACCCTTCCATATAAGTATAACAGCCTTTGCTTTGGAAAGTTTCGAAAGTGTGCCATAGAAGCATTGTACGAAACTCGTTATAACGGGACCCTCATATTTCTTTTCAAGCACAACATTTTCGGGATAAGCAGACCTTTTATCAAAGGCAATTTCGCTGGGCAAGAAATTTATATTGGCAATATTGAACACCGCAATTTTCCCTGCGGTTTTAGGTATGTCTTTGATGCTCTTAACATACACAAGTTCTTCCGTTATGCCGTTTTCTGCGGTTTCGCCTGAATATGGGTATGCCGAAGAAACGGGAACATTTATTTTTTCATCGCCGTCTATTATCTCAATTGATGAGTTTTTTTCTTCCCAACGCCTGAAATGAAACGAATCGGAATAAACGGGAATATTCATTTCTGCTATTTCATCTTTAAGCCACTTAACGAAGTCATTATGACCCTTGCTGCCCGTAAGTCTTGTGCCGAAGGTATTCATTTTATTTATTCCGTCAAGCAAAGTTTCTTTAGATATGTCAAAACTCATATTTCACTCCTCCTTATACTGTGTATTCATATTCGTGACATTCTGTAAATGTCACATCTTTACAGATTATAACATATAATTTCATTGATGACAAGCACAAAATGTCAAAAAGGAGAAATATATGTTCATCAATAAATCTGATAAAGGCTTAAATAATGTTTGCGGTTTCAATATTTCTGTTTTCAGAAAAGAGGCAGGTCTTTCTCAAAGAGAACTTGCCGATAAATTACAATTGGTGGGTCTGGATGTGGATAAAAATGCTATTCAACGCATTGAATGCGGAAAACGCTTCGTGACAGATATTGAACTTATCTGCTTTGCGAAAATTTTCGATAAAACCTATGAAGAACTTTTAAAGGAGTAAAATCCCGTTCACTGTTGTTACCTGAAAGCCGTTTGAAAACGGCTTTTTCATTTTCAGTCTTCCATTTTATTAACAAGGTCTTTGAAAATGTCGCCACGCTGCTGATAATTCTTAAACATATCCCAACTTGCACAGGCAGGAGAAAGCAGACAGCAATCGCCTTCTTTAGCCTCTTTCTCGCAAATGGCAACGGCTTCTTCAAGTGAAGATGCAAAGCAGTAATCTTTAAAGCCGATTTCGTCGCAGGAAGCGGCGATTTTTTCTTTTGTTTCACCGATGAGAACAAGCATTCTCACCTTATGGGGAAAGCGGCTTACCCAATCTTTGAAGTCGCCGTTTTTATCATAACCGCCGCCGATGAGTACTGTTTTTGCAGGCATAGCATCAATGGCTTTAATCGCCGCATCGGTGTTTGTGCCCTTGGAGTCGTTATAATATCTTACGCCTTTTTTCTCGGCAACAAACTCGATTCTGTGTTCAACTGCTCTGAAGTTTCTCACCGAGTCTTTTATAACCTCATCAGGTATACCGAAAGCTCTTGTCATACCCACTGCCGCCATTATATTTTCAAAGTTATGAGTTCCCACGAGATTTGTTTCTTTCGCAGAGATATAAGGTGTTTTTTCACCTTTTTCACAAAGGTAAACAGTACCGTCTTCATAATAAAGTCCGTCGGCAAGTTCTGTCTGTGAACTGAAGAAAACAACTTTGCAGGAAAGTTCTTTGCCAAATTCACGAAGCACTTCATCGTCATAATTGAGAACACAGCAGTCCTCTGCCCCTTGATTTTTCGCAATGGATTTTTTCAGATTTATGTAATTTTCCATTGTCTTGTGTCTGTCAAGATGGTCGGGAGTTATGTTGAGAATTGCTGAAACCTTCGGTCTGAAGGTAATCATTGTTTCAAGTTGGAATGAACTGATTTCAGCCACCGTTGCGCCGCCCTCAACGGAAGTGAGCGCAAGACCCGTATAGGGAATTTCAATATTGCCCACAAGCAAAGTGTTTTTTATGTGGCTTCTCACAATTTCATAAACAAGTGAAGTTGTTGTAGTTTTGCCGTTGGTGCCCGTAATTGCAATAATATCGCCTTTATCGTAAAGGAAAGCGAGTTCAATTTCACTCCGGAGAGGAATACCGTTTTCTCTCACAAGACACAAAACGGGGTTATCAAGTGCCACGCCCGGACTTACGATGCACACTTGAATATCCGCAAGATCGGCTTTGGTAATTTCACCTAAAAGGAATTTTACCTCACCGCCGATTTTTTCTTTCACATTTTCGGTGTCAAGCTGTGTATTACCGTCATAGAGGACAACCTCTTTTCCGAGCTCAAGAAGCATTTTTGCCGAGCAGATACCGCTTCTGCCTGCTCCGACAACAAGAAATTTATTTTTCATTTCTGTCACCTATCCTTTTCTATAAGAGGCATACCGTTTTCATCAAAGGTCACAAGCCTTATTCTTGCATGACGGCAAGGGTCATAAAGAGGCTCACTGCAGAAGCTGCCGCACTTTTCTTCAAAGTGAGAGGCAGGTCTTGCGTGATAAACAAGAAGGAGTCTGCCTTCTTCATCGGTAGTAAAGCTGTTGTGTCCCGGTCCTGCTTCGCCTATAAGGTCCTCGGTCTGCAGTACGGGTGACGATAGTTTTGTCCAGCTTTCCTCTTTCATGGGGTCTGACTCCGAATCCATATAAAGCATACCCATGCAATATTCTGCGCCCGTACCCGAAGCAGAGAAAAAGACGAAAACTTTTTCATCGGTTTTAAGCACCGCTGCACCCTCGTTTACTCTGTGACGCACCTTTTCCCATTCATATTCGGGTTTGGTGAGAAGTATGGGTTTTCTGATAAGTTGCTGGGGCTCCTCGGGATTTATCTCGGATATAAAGAGTGAGGAATCGCCGAGTTTTTCCGCCCATATAAGATAGTGTTTTTCCTTATGCTCAAAGTAGGTCATATCAAGAGAAAAACTGCTGAAAGAAGCCTCGTCACCTTCTGCGGCTCTCATTTTTCCTTTTTCCGTCCACTTGTCATTCATAGGGTCGTCGCCCTCACACATCAGCACATAGGGGCGGATATTCCATACTTTTTCTTTGTCACCTGCGGCAAAGAAAATATACCATCTGCCTTTAATGCAGTGAATTTCAGGTGCCCAGATATGCCTTGCCATATTGCCTTCAGTATGAGCCGTCCAAACGGTTTTTTCTTCGGCATCGGCAAGTCCGGAAACGGTTTTGCTTTTTCTTAATATTATTCTGTCGTAGCCGTGCTCCGCATCATTGACCGCAGGATAGGAAGCCGTAAAGAAGTAGCAATCATCACCTTTAACGATATACGGGTCTGCCCTTTGCGTAATAAAGGGATTTTTATATTGGTTTGTTAAATTCATAAAAACACCTTCTTGATTGTGCTAAACATAATATATCACAAATACAGAAAGAGAGCAAGGCAAAAAATGATTTTCTTAACATTTATATGACTGTCAGACAGAAAAAGACCGTCACCCAAAAGGCAACGGTCATAAACGCCGATATCCGATAAGGCAGTATTTGTTTCTCGAACAAAATTCCCCGTATTTTTGC
>CAYNIN010000051.1:0-12045 GCA_964397395.1 uncultured Faecalibacterium sp. | reverse complement strand
TATGTATCAGCTTGAGCGAAACGGATATTTTAATGTGGTTGGATTGAAAAGAAAATTTGCAATTGAAGTTGATCAGTATGACGAGAAAGAGATTCTTGTGGATGAAATTTTCAGTAAGAGCAGAGTTTTGAATTCTGAACTGTTTGCTCTTGATGCGGATCTTGTGGTTCAGTTGTTAGCTTCTTTTGAAGGAAAACAAATTTACCCCAAAGTAATTACTAAAGATGAAGTATTTGCAGAAGCGGCTACACAACATCAAGATAAAGCTGACCGAGCTTTAATACCGGACGGTGAATATTACTGCGAAAAAAACATCAAAGGTTTTGGTGATATTTCTGCAAAAATGCGAGTTACCGATGGTGAATTTATTGTTTTGAAAGGCTGTAAGTGTTGTCCTGTTAAAGGTGATTGGGCTCCGGAAGCTCGTAGAAATGCACAGATAAAAGATGATGTTTTAATGGAAGATGTACACACAAATTCTCCTTCAACAGCAGGTTGGATTGTATTTGGCTGTGCTAATAATGGTTGGCTTGTTTGGAAAGATAAAAGTGGAAAGCCTATTGATATGTACAGAAAGAATAAATGAAATGTTTGTTTTATTTATGGATGTGCAGGAGAGTTTGGTAGAGGTTGTTAGTGCATTTTTGATATGATTTTAGGTTTCAAACTCAAGAGACACGCTTTAATCAATCTTCCTGAAGAAAGATTACAGGAGATGAAAAGCATATTGAAGTAAGGCAAGAGAGTTCATATCTCTGCCAAGAAGATAAAAGAATCATATTTCCCATTTGAGGAGGGATATATTTTGAACACAAGAAAACAGATGGTTATTGCAAAGGGAGAAATTGTCAGCAATAATATAGAATCTTGTAAATATAATAGTTCGACTGGAAAATGGGATGTTATGTTCAAAAGTGGTAAGATTTTTTCTTATGGATACAATAATGTGATTGTTTTGCGAGAACCGAAGGTGCTTAACCCATCTTTATACAAAATAGAGCATATGGGTAAAGAACTGTTTAAAATTGAATCAATTTATGAATTCAATGACGGACATAGGGCGTATTGGCATATTTGTTTTAGCAATGGCAGTGAACGAAGCTATAAGGTTGATGATCTGAATATTGTTAAGTCTTGTTTGTCTGAAGAAGAGTCAAAAAACATTTTCAATTATTTATATCAGACGGCAGAAATGGTCAGTGTCAAGTCTGAAGATGGAACAAATTTACTTTCAAAACAATATGAAAAGATATCTGACTTTGTCGGGGATGATACGGCATTAGCTTTATATCTTAATCCTGATGAACATAAAAGTAAAAAGTTTAGTTGTTGTGACCCGATTTTTCCGTTCGGTTGCAACGGCAGCCAGTACACGGCTGTAAAAAATGCTTTAGAAAATCAGGTCAGTATAATTCAAGGGCCTCCCGGTACAGGTAAAACACAGACTATATTAAATATTATTGCTAATCTTTTGTTAAGCGGAAAAACTGTTCAGGTTGTATCCAACAATAATTCTGCTACAACCAATGTGTTGGAGAAGTTATCAAAACCCGAATATAATATGGGGTTCGTTGTTGCATCTCTTGGATCAAATAAAAATAAAGAAACTTTTATAGAACACCAAACAGGTTTCTATCCTGATTTGACTTCGTGGAAACAGGAAGAAACTCCTGAAGATTCAGTTGACGAAATAAAAAAGTTTTCTTCTGAAATGGCAGTTGTTTTCCAAAAGAAGGAGCGACTGGCCGTTTTGAAGCAACAGTATAAAGATTTGTTGCTAGAGAAAAAGTATTTTGATTTATATAAAAGTGAATCCGAAGTTGCTTGCGGTAAGCTGAAAATGACAAGAAACATTACAGCTCAAAAAGCGTTAAAACTTCTGAGTGAAGTTCAGACAATGAGCGAACAAAAGGAAAAGCTGTCGCTGTTTTTTATACTTAAATGCCTCTTTTTTTATGGAGTGTTTATTTTTAAAGGTTACAAAAACAATATTCTTAAATTGATTGTTGAGCTTCAAGATTTATATTACTTTGTAAGAGAATCGGAAATATCAGAAGAAATAAATGAAATTGAAGTATGGTTAGTTGAGAAAAAAGCAGATCAACTGTTAAATCGGTTAACTGTCAAATCTATGAATTTGTTAAGACGTACGTTGTTTTCCAAATATGGCAACAAGTCGATAAGAGAAATATTTGAAATAGATGATCTGTGGAAAACTCCTGAAAGAATTATGTATGAGTATCCGGTGGTGTTAAGCACAACATTTTCTTCTCGAAGCAGTTTGTGTAAGCAAGCCAAGTTCGATTATGTAATAATAGATGAAGCTTCGCAGGTTGACGTCGCAACAGGTGCCCTTGCTTTATCTTGTGCGAAAAACGTTGTAATTGTAGGAGACAGTAAGCAGTTGTCTAATGTTGTAACTGATGATATTGGACGGCGTAATGATGTGATATTCGACGATTATAATATAAGTGAAAACTACAAATTTTCTGAAAATAGTTTTCTGGAATCGGTATCAAAGGTTATTTCGGAGGCTCCTCAAACATTGTTGAGAGAACATTATCGTTGTCATCCGAAAATTATAGGGTTCTGCAATCAGAAGTTTTATGATGGTCAGTTGATAGTTATGACAGAAGACAATAACGAAGATAATACTTTGGTTGTTTTTAAAACAGTAAAAGGCGGACATTCCAGGGGGCATTATAGTCAGCGACAGATTGATGTGATAGTACAAGAAGCTCTTCCGCAAATTAATGCTTCGCCCGAAGAAATTGGTATTATTGCACCATACAATGATCAGGTAGATGCAATGAACAGGCACATTAATAATCCAAAGATTGAAATTGCTACTGTTCATAAATTTCAGGGTAGAGAAAAAGATGCAATTATCATATCTACCGTTGATGATGATATTGGGGAATTTGTAGATAATTCTAATTTGCTGAATGTTGCTGTCTCAAGAGCGAAGAGAAATCTTGTATTAGTTGTTACCGGTAATGAAATCTCTGAAGGGCGAAATATCAAGGACTTGATTTCTTATATTGAGTACAATAATTTCTCCGTTACAGACAGTAAGGTGCGTTCGGTTTTTGATTTCTTGTATAAAGAATATACGGAAAGTCGATTGGCACTTCTGAAAAATAGCAAAAGAGTTTCTGAAGTTGATTCCGAAAATTTAATGTATAAGCTTATTGCAGAAGTACTTCAAATGGATGAGTTTGTTCATTATGGTGTAATCACGCATCAGCCTTTGAGAATGCTTATTAAAGATAAAAAGTATCTGAGTGTTGAATTATATAAGTTTGTTATGCATAAAAACACTCATCTTGACTTTTTGATTTATAATCGTAGCGGTAAAAAGCCTGTTTTGGCTATTGAAGTTGACGGTTATGATAATCACAAAGAAGGTACAGATCAATATAAACGAGACAGAAAGAAGGATGAAATACTTGCGTTGTATAATATCCCAATAATCAGATTTGTTACTAACGGTAGTGGTGAAAAAGAAAGATTGATTGAAAAATTGAGAAGTTTAAATTGACAGAAACAACAAAAGGAGACCTAATCATGAAAATCCTATTCCTCGATTTTGACGGTGTGCTCAACACAAGCGAATACAGAAGCACACACGGTAGCAGTGGGGCAGGTATCGACAGAACTAAATTACCGCTTCTGAAAAAACTTGTCGATAGCACCGGTGCCAAAATCGTTCTTATAACATCGTTAAGAGAATACTGGGATAAGAATCCTGCCAAGTGTGATTTTTACGGCGAAGTTATTAACAGTGTTTTTGCTGAATACGGTCTTGAGATTTACGACAAAACACCTGTTTCGGATAGTGGAAAACGTGAAGATGAAATCTTGGAGTGGATAGTGAATAATCCGGAAATTAAGAATTATGTTGTCATTGACGACGGCTTTTTAACTGCAAAATTCCTAGTTGGACATATTGTACAGCCTTCTGATAGAGATGGCCTTGAGGAAAAGCATATTGAAAAGGCAAGTGGAATTCTTAACAAGAGATAAATACAAACAAAAGAACTCAATTACATAAGTAAGAAGTGATAACATGGCAACAATTGAAGAAACACTTGTAAGGCTCAAAAAGTCGAAATTCAGAGCCGGATTTCATCTGACAGATAAGGATAAGAAATACATTGAAGAAAAGGGACTGGGTGTAATCAGAAGCCATGCAGCAGACTTTGTTGCAAAACGTCTTTCGCCGGCTTTTCCCGAAAAGGACGGTAAACAGACTCCGATGCGTGGACATCCGGTATTTGTGGCTCAACACGCCTGTGCTTGTTGCTGCCGTGGCTGTCTTAATAAATGGTACAAGGTTCCTATGGGTGTAGAACTAACTGAAAATCAGCAGGAAAGAATAGTGAATTTGCTGATGGCTTGGATAGAGAAGGAATGTCTTTTATAACAGTAAGGGCTAAAAGTTAATACGATTTTTCATCACTCATTTCGTCGCTCAAAACTATTGATAAATGAGTGATGAAATGTTATAATACTCTCGAGGTGATAACATGTTTAATGAAAAACCACCCTTTGAAATAACAAACGAAATTTTAGATGCAATTACTGAAATTGCCGAATTGGTCGGACAGGTTAATGCTACACAAGGTTTATCTGCTAACCCGACTCTCAGACGAACCAATCGAATACGTACGATATATTCTTCTTTGGCTATTGAACAAAATACCCTCAGTCTGGAACAAGTGACAGCTGTTCTTAACGGTAAACGAGTGCTTGCTCCACCAAAGGATATTGCAGAAGTAAAAAATGCGTATGAAATTTATGAAATGATGGAAAATTTGAATCCGTATTCTATTGACGATTTGCTTAAGTCTCATGCAGTTATGACCAGAGATTTAGTTGAAGAGTCAGGATGTTTCCGTTCGGGCCCTGTGGGAGTTGTGGATAAGAATGGTAAGGTCCTTCATGTCGGCACTCTTCCTGCCTATGTTCCGAATCTTGTATATGACCTTTTGGAATGGGTAGAAAACAGTGATATTCATATGCTGATTAAAAGCTGTGTGTTCCATTATGAGTTTGAGTTGATACATCCTTTCTCTGACGGAAACGGTAGAATAGGACGTCTCTGGCACACTCTGCTTTTGACCAAATGGAAGCCGTTGTTTGCATGGCTTCCTATAGAATCCATAATTCATGACCGCCAGGAAGAATATTACAGAGCTATCAATAAATCCAATTTTGAAGGTGAATCCACAGCTTTTATTATATTTATGCTGTCCGCTATAAAAGAAGCTCTGGTAGAAGCTGCCCAAATTACTGAAGCTACTCGAAAAATGTCGGGCAGTGATTTGCGGTTATATAAAATAGAGCAGTTCCTTAATAAGAACCAGTTCATTACCAATTCGGATGTACGTCAATTGTTACAGGTGTCACCAGCTACGGCAAACCGTATTCTTGCAAAGCTGGTAAGTGAAGGTATACTTCAGAAGACAAGAGTGGGGAAATCCTGGGGATATATTTTGATTGATGACGAATGAGCTTCGTTGATTGTCAGCTGAAGAGAGCTTGTTGAGAAACTTTACAAACCCAACCTCACACCCCGAAACTTTACAAAACTTTACAACAGCAAAACACACCAAGTAACACTAAGTACCATTTTTGCCTGTTTTCACCCACAAAACCCACCAAAATCACACTCAAAAACACCCCATAAATTAGGGTAACAACCCAATGGTTGGTGCTACCGTTGCTTGTGCTGTTGCAGTTGAAGAAGCTTGCAAATAAGTTGCATATTAAATTATCCCTCGTTCATTGAACGGGGGATTTTTGCGTTTGCGGGACAAAAATTTGCTTAAATTTTATTTGAGTATTGATTTATTCGTGTCTTATGGGTTATAACGGGCAGGCTTGGCTTAACTTTGTAACGGTTTAGCCGTAAAACAAAATAAAAAACGGCACGGTTCTTCCTCGGGTGAAACTGTGCTGTTTATTTATATGAAAATACTGAAGTTTACAATCATTGACAACAAAATGCCGAATTGATATAATATATCCGATGTAAAAAACACGAAAAGAACGGAGGAAAATGAAGTGAACACTTACACAAAAAAAGAACGGAATATGTACCTTATTGGTCTTATGGGTCAGAATATGATCTACAACATAATTGCCACGGGTATGACATTTTATTTCCAGAGCGTTATTTTTATTCCTGCAATGGCTATCAGCATTATTATGGGCGTTGCAAGAATCTGGGACGCAATCAATGATCCCATGATGGGTACTGTTGTTGACAGAACGAGAAGCAAATACGGCAAATGCAGACCTTACCTTTTCTTTGTACCGGGCATCGTTCTCGTAACAACAATCCTTACCTTTGTAAACGGACAGTATTCCGCCTCAAATTCAGCCGCTGTCAATGCTCTTATTATCGGCTGGGCGGCAGTCAGTTACATTCTTTGGGGTATGACCTACACTGCAGGTGACATTCCTATCTGGGGCATCACATCTCTTATGACCGAAAGCGAAAAAGACCGTGCAAGCATTCTTGGTCTTGCAAGAATAGTTGCAGGCATCGGCGGCGGTATTGTACTCGTCGCTATTGTACCCGTTTCGCAGGCAGTTGCCGCTGCTCTTACGGCAAGGGGTATGAGCAACAATGACGGTCTTCAGTGGGGCTTTATTATTGTATGCGGCATTCTTACCGTAATCGGTTCTGCTCTTTTCCAGTGTGCCGCTTATGCAAAGGAAAGAGTAAAACAACCTTCCGACGAACATAAAGGCTTCGTTGCCAATATCAAAATTATGTGGGCATGTAAGCCTTTCAGAAGATTGCTCATTTCAGGCGTAATCAAGGCACCCATTCAGCTTCTTTCAATTGTTGCAATGACCCTTCTTTCTTATTACTACGGCGACAACGGCGGTGACGGACAAAGTTATATGCTTTATATGCTCATTCTCGGCGGCGGTATGTTCATCGGTCAGTTTGCAGCCATGGCACTTGTACCCAAACTTTGCGAAAAGATGGAAAAGAAGACGGTATATAACGGTTGCAGTATAATTGCGGCAATTCCCTTTGCCCTTGTGTTCCTTCTTTATCTCATTGACGGCACAGGGCTTTACAAATGGCACTGGGTTGCAGTTCTTGCCCTGCTCTTTGCCGTTGCAGGTGCAGGCTTCGGCGCATCAATGGTTATTCAGTCCATTATGATTGCAGACTGCGTTGACTATGACGAATATCACACAGGCTACCGTCCTGACGGCGTGTTCTTCTCGGGTCAGAGTTTCATCACAAAACTCGGCGCAGGCGTATCCTCTTTCATTCAGGGCATTGTCTTTGCGGCAGTGGGCTTCAGCGGCGATGCCGTTGCCGAGTGTAACGAAATGCTTGCCAACTCTCCGGCAACAGATTATATGTTTGCAACGGCTCCCGAGTTTGAATCCTACCGATTCGGTATGTTCTTCCTCGTTTCAGTTCCTGCGGCTGTCACCTGTCTGGTTTCCGTTATTCCTATGAGGAAATACGAAATCACCAACGAAAGCCATAAGCAAATGCTTTCCGAACTCAACGAAAAGAGAAACACTGCCGTTAACGGTGAAGTATAATACAGCAAAAAAATCACTTGCCATATAATTTTAAAAGGACAGACTTTTTCGGGTCTGTCCTTTTTGAATTTGTGAAATTTGTTTCGGCGTAAGCTTATTCTGATGATATTGCTCCTGCAATTTCAACAAGCTGTTTTCTTGACGAAACACCGAGTTTTCCGTAAATATTTTTATTGTGGTATTTAAGGGTGTTTTCTTTAATGTTAAGTTCCGAGAGAACATCTTTAGTAGATTTGCCCGAAATATACATATTGTAAACCATCTTTTCCGTTGGGGTAAGTTTGTTTAACTGTTTGACGAAAAATTCAAATTGCTCGTTGGGAATGTCACTCTCTGTAAACGGATATGTTTTAACCTCTTGCTTTTGAACCTCACCCGCTTTTTCAGGTACGCTTTCTTTTTCCGAGATACTGTTTAATTTTTCCGTTTCCTGCAACATTAAAAACAGACTGAGCAGAAACAGTTCGCTGATAATGTAGGAAACAGATAAAAATTCAAAATCAATTTTAACAAGTTGTTCAAGCAACCATACACTTAAATTTACCGTCCCCTGCCTGTTTTTGAATAAGCAATCTTCACCCCCGGCACACCTCTGTGTTAACATACGAAATATTGCAAGGTACAGCACCCCGACGTACAGAAGTTTTAAAACTTTCCGTCCGTTGCACCGCTTTTGCTTTCGGGTGATAAAACAAAGGTCTTGTGTGTTGTTCGTTACGGAGAAACAACAGGATATAATAAAGAAAATATTGACAAGGAAATATGAAGTTGTTAAAATGTAACTGAGAAAGGGTGATGGGTCAAATAAGAAGTATGACGGTCCCTTATCTTGAGAAGAAAAAACATTTAAGGAGGTAACGAAATATGAAGAAAAAAAGTTTATTTGCCATGTTGTTCTTTGTGCTGATGATTTCTCTTTCTTTGAGTGCTTCGGCGGAAGAAATCAATTTCAAGGAATTTTCCAGTAACAGTACATTCACACCCGTAAGTTATTCTGCCCATAAAAGTCTTTCGAGTGTTACACTTTACGGTAACGCCGACTATCTGTGCATGAAGGCTTTCAAGGACACGGACGACTATGAGGAATTCCGACTTGATATTTATTCGGATTCAAAAAGAACAAAGAAAATACACGAATATTCGAATACATATAAAAACGGTACAAAGTATGACGATATTCTCTTTGACCTTACATCGTTTAAAAGCAAGACCTATTATGCCACGTCATATGTTGTTAAAAAAAGCAATTTAGTCCTCGGAAGATACGAGCAGGATCCGTCTACGGTTACGAAGTTTAAAATAGTAGTTAAAAGAGACGGCACAGAAATAAAGAATATGAAAACAATTATGTACGGATATGAAAATAGTTCTGCCGGACCGATTGTTTATTGGTATTCCGTGCCCGGTGCAACTAAATACTGTGTTTATAAAAAGGAAGACGGTAAATTCAAAAAGGTTAAAACCGTAAAAGCAGGTGGCGGAGACATATCTTATTATATCGATAAATCTCTCAAAGACAAAAATGCCACCGCTTATTATAAGGTGAAAGCGGTAAACGGAACGGGTAAGACTCCTTTGTCTGAAAAAGTATTGAAGGTCAATGTCGTCAAAACACCCAAGGTTACCTTGAATGCTAACCAAAGCGGCGGTATAAAAGTTTCCTGGAGCAAGGTGTCGGAGGATGCCACTTATTATGTATATATGGCAAAAGGAGATTCTGATTGGGAGTATCTGGGCGATACGAGCAAAAGATACTATGTTTGCGATGATGTTATGAAGTCGGGAACAACCTATTATTTTGCCGTAATTGCAAAAAACAGCAAGGGCACCAGTGGAATTTCGGATGAAAAAGGTATTCTTTATTTTGAAAATCCTGTTATCAAATCTATTGAGGAGTCTTCGGGAAATCTTGTGATTTCCTGGAATGCGGTCAAGGGTGCAAACAGTTATAATGTTTACAAAAAACAGAGCGGAACTGATGAATGGACAAAAATAGGCAACACAAAAGCCTGCACTTTCACTGATTATGACGATGTTGAGAAAAATACCCTTTATACTTACTGCATAAGGTCAGTAAGAGGTTCCACGGAATGTGTATACAAAGTTTCGACAAAAAGCAAGGCTATAATTGAAGTGCCGGTTTTGAATCCCATAAAAGCAAACAGTGACGGTTGCCCCGTGGTTTCCTGGAAGGCTATTGACAATGTTTCTTATAAAGTGTACAGAAAAGCCGAGGGGGATAGCAATTGGTCGGTAATTAAGACAACAAAATCTACGAAGTTTACCGATACTAACAAAACTGTTACAGACATTGTAAACGGAGAAAAGTATTACTATACGGTCAGAGCATATATAGGTTCTGAATACGGTGAAATGAATGAAAACGCAGAATCATTCGTCTGGTATATGCCCATAGAAAATGCCGCTCCTTCGCCTGCGGAAGATGGCGTCAGAATTGATTGGGATCCGATAAAAAATATTGACGGCTATAATATTTACAGAAAGAAAACTGACGGAGAGTATGCTCTTCTGGGAAAGTCAGATACAAATTACTTTAAAGACAAAACTATCGATAAGGATGTAAGGTATTATTACAAAATAGTGGGTGTAGCAGACGGTGAAGAAAAAAGTGCAAGTGCCGTGGAAATACCTGCAAAGGTGAGTTCAAAGTATGTTTGTGCGCTTACGGAAACAGCAGAAACTCAAAACATCGGGTCTTGCAATATAAAAGTCGCAAACTATAACAGTGACAAAAAATATGCCGTTTATACCAAGATTGACGGCGAATGGATTTATGTGAAAGGACAGTCATCACAAAACGAAACTCTGACTTTTTCTAAAAATGACAACTCCTATATAAATGAATACGCTATTGTCAATATATATGAAGACGGAACAGTAACATCTATTTGCGATAAAAATATTTTTACCCTTGAATATATTTGTTCGCCTGAGTTTTCGGTGAGCGGAAACAATAATGACTACACGGCAACGGTTACCTGGGAAGCCGTAGACGGTGCGGAAAAATATAATGTGTATCTTGGCGGAAATAAAATTGCTACTCTCGACAGTTCAGTAACCAGTTATAAAAGCGGTAAGCTTGAAGCAGGAAAAAACAAATATCATTACTTTTCTGTAAGTGCTGTAAGGGGTGACGTGGAATGCATCGCAAATGCAGAATGGGTTAACTTAACAAAAAAACCTACCGTCAAGGCGAAAAATAACTCAAAGAGTATACGTGTCGAATGGGAAGATACTGCTAATGGTGATTATACGGTTTACAGAAAAACTTCAGCCAACGGTAAGTGGAAAGAAATCAAAACCTTGTACGATGACTGTTTTGATGATATAAATGTAGAAAACGGAAAGACATATTATTATATGGTTTCAACCGCTAACGGAATTAAGAGTGCAAACGAAGTGAAAATTACCTATGTAAAGCCTACTTCTATAAGCGGTGCAAGCCTTGGTGAAAAATCTATAAACATTAAATGGAAAAAGAACTCTGCTGCAGATTACTATATAGTTTATAAGTATAAAGGCACAAAATGGAAAGAGGTTTACAGAACCGAGGATGCAGGTACGGTTAAATATACTGACAAGGATGTTGAAACAGGTAAAAAGTATTCCTACAAAGTGTGCGTAGTTAAAAATGGCAGCAAGAGCGCCGGTGTATCAAAATCCGTCATCTTCGTTTCTCCTCCTACGGGACTTAAGGCTACAGCGGTAAGCAACGGAGTAAAGATTAGTTTCAAGAATGTTGAGGGTGCAAAAAAATATGTCATTTACCGTAAGAGCGGCAGTGGAGAATACCAGAAAATAAAAACTCTGAAAAGCTCAAGTCTTTCTTACACAGACAAAAATGTGGAAAAGGGTGTAAAATACACTTATTATGTAAAGGCTTATAACGGTTCACTGTTAAGCAAGGCTTCTTCAAAGGTTTCATATAAAAAATAACTGTAAACCTTGCTTCTTATAAACAATTGAAACCCCAAGTTGTATATACCGCATACAATAAGGACAACCCTTGTGCAGTTGTAATTGAAGAAGCAAGAAAATAATAGTCATAGAAAGAGTACGGTTTTTTCCGTGCTCTTTTTTGCGATAACGACATTAAGAAAATCGGTCACGAGTTGACTGCCTTTTGCTTTTCTATACATCTACATATAGACTTTAACACATAAAAGCATTAACAAACACAATATATAGTGTTGTGTTTGAACTACCACCCAAAAACACACGGCAAGGTGTATAAAAAGAAGGGATATAGTGCATATCTACCAAATTTTTTTGTCCAAAACTGTTGACAAAGACGGAAAAGGGTGATAGAATAACGCTACTGTTTCGGCAGAGGTCGAGGCAGTGCGTCAATACAGAGGCTCAAAAAGAGTTTTGAAAAAAACTTGAAAAAAGTTTCAAAAAAGTATTGACAAGAGAAAAAGAGTGTGATATACTCTTTGA
>CAYNIN010000050.1:0-12180 GCA_964397395.1 uncultured Faecalibacterium sp. | reverse complement strand
CCTTCCCTGCAGGGCAATGTCATTAACTTAAGGATTTCTCTTGTAGGGACACGGCTTGCCGTGTCCGCAAAACTGCACTATCCTGCAAATTTTATATACAAAAATGATTCAACAAGTTTCATTTTGATAAGAATAGTATGAATATATCGGCGGTCACGGCTCGCCGTGACCCTACAACATTGTTGCATTTTCCTTAAGTTAATGACATTGCCTGCAGGGAAGGCAAAGAACCTTTCCGTCAGACTGCGGCTGAAACCTCTCCGACGGCTTCGCCGCCACCTCTCCTTTCAGGCGAGGCAAGAAAGTAGCCACTATTTAGGTGAGTTGAAACAGTGAGAAAACTCGTCCGTCAGTCTTGCTACTGACACCTTCCCTCATTTGCATAACACAAAAACAAAGACCATCGTAAAAGCAAAAATCCTGCTTTTACAATGGTCTGTTTTATTCAATTTAAATCTTACTCCGCATTAACGAGCCATTCGTGTTCGGGTGCATAAAACCGTGAGGTTTTATACCATGTGTCATCCTTGAGATGTCTTATCATCCAAACATAGCACATCTCATAACCGGGGGCAACAACCTGGTGATGATCGTGACCGTCGGTGATAAAGGAAGCCGAGCCGTGTACGCTCTTATAAACATCGTCACCCAGGAAGCAGGCGCCGAAGCCCTGGGGCTTGTCAAACTGATAGTAGTAAACTTCGGGCTGGGGGTGGTGGTGAGGGGGATAACTTGACCATTTGCCCGGCTGATTGAATACTTCACCGAGAACCATATTTGAATAGGGTGCGTTGTCATAATCGAAAACCGTTGAACAGATTCTGTGAGCCGCACCGTCCCATTGACCTTTGCCGAATTCCTGATAGAGAATATCTTCGGGTTTGTAGAAAACGGCAGGAAAATCTCTGTCATTATCCGTTTGCTGAATGAGAATTTCCGTGTTTTCGGCGGCGGTAATCTCAACTTCCGTGTTTCTTGCAACGTGCAGACAGTAAGGCTTTTTTTCAAAGGGGTCACGGCGGGCAATTTCTTCACTGTTGCCGTTCCATTTAATCACCGCTTTGCCTCTGAGAAGAAGGAAAGCAGTTTCGTCTTCTTCATTCAAGACGGTGATTGTTTCGTTTTCCTTGAATTTTTTGACCTTTATGGTCATAAGCATATCGGCATTTTTGCCTTTTCTTTCGCAAAGGAGTTTTTCGCCTTTGGCATCAAATTCATTAAATTCAAACATAGTAATCCTCCTTGTTGTTTTGCTTTCATTCATTTTACATCAAGAGAATAAAATTTTCAATAACTTACTCAAATTTTTCATTCTTTCTTGAATTTGTTTTAGTATGATGTTATAATAGTAGCAGTTTAGCAAGTTAAAGGAGAAAAACCATGGCTTATTTTTTTGCTCACTTTAAAGAAAAAATCACCCCTGACGGCGAACAGGTGTATTTTTCAGTCAGCAAAGATGGCTTCAATTGGCAGAGCCTTAACGGCGGAAACCCCGTACTCACCGCCGAAAAAGGCGAAAAGGGTTGCCGTGACATTGAAACCGTAAGACTTTTTGACGGTTCCTTTGCCATTCTCACGACGGACCTTTCAATTGCCTACCGTATGGACGAGGAATACAGGGTAAACTGGAAAGAGGTCAACAGTACGGGCAGCAAGTGTCTGCGAATGTGGCGAAGCGATGACCTTATACACTTTTCCGAAGAAAAACTTCTTCCCATCGGCACGGAAAACTTCGGCTGTATGTGGGCACCCGAGGTTTTCAGAGATGATGAAAAAGGGGAGTATCTCATTCATTGGGGCTCGACGGTAAAGGAAGATAACTACTCTCATATGTCAATTTACTGCTCGGTGACAAAGGACTTTGTTTCTTTTTCAGAGCCGAAACTCTTTTTCACAAAAGATAACGAAATCCTTGATACCCATATCCGCAAGATTGACGGTGTGTACCACATGTTCTATAAAAACGCCGACAGCCCTGCGATGAATATGCATGCAACGTCGGATAACCTCTACGGCCCCTACGAGCACGATAAAGCCTTTGAAGATTATATGGCTACTCTTGAAAAGCCGGGCTCTTACGAGGCGCCGACTACTCTTGTGCTCCCTGACGGCAGATGGTGTCTTATGCTTGACTTTTTCGGCTGTGAAAAGGCAAAAATGGGATATGTGCCCTTCGTTTCCTCAAAGCCGGGTGACAGTAACTTTGAAATGGCGAAAGAAAGTTTCTCTTTTCCTTACGGCTTTAAACACGGCGGTATTATTGAGATAAGTGACGAGGAGTATGACAGACTCGTGGAATATTATAAAAACTGACTAATTTCCTTTAATTCTTGACTTTATCACTTTTGTGTGGTAAAGTATTAACGTACATATTTTTAGGAGTGAAAAACAGAAATGAAAACTAAAGAGAAAAGTTCTATGACTTTCGGTCAGAGGGTAATGAAAATCATCGGTGTTAAGGGTGACTTCAAGACCACCGTTGTACCGATGATGAATTACAGCAGTGCAAACATCACAACATCGGGTGCGGGTTACGTTATAAGTCTTTATTATATGAAGTTTCTCACCGACGTTGTGCATCTCGATTTGGAATGGGCAGGTCTTGTTACAACGATTGCTGTTGTGTGGGACGCAATAACTGACCCCATTATGGGTGTAATTACAGACAGAACACGCTCAAAGTACGGCCGACACAGAAGATATATCCTTTGGGGTATGCCTCTTTTCTGCCTTTCCTTTGTGATGATGTGGAACAGTTACGGACTTGACGGTGCAACCGAGCCCCTTAAAGCATTCATCTATTATACCGCTGCATATATGCTTTATAAAACTGCATATACAATCATTGATATTCCTCATGTTGCAATGCTTCCCGAACTTGCACCCGACTACGACCTGCGAATACAGTATAACTCCGTCGGATATATATTCAACTCCTTCGGTATGTTCCCTTCGTTCTTCCTTGCCGCAGGCATTCTCGGCTCCTTCGGTTTCTCCACACCTTCTTCGGGTGCACAAAAGCCCATGCTCATAACAGGTATTATTCTTGCAGTTGTTTACGGCATCTGTCTTTACAATACCTTCAAGAGAACAAGAGAAAAGCCCTCTCTTGATATGGAAGTGGGAAAATTTGATCTGAAGCATCTTTTAACCGAATATAAATATGTGTTCAAAAACAAGTCTTTCAGAGAATACTTCTTTATGAGCCTTTGCTATAATATAGCAACCTATTTCTACACAACAACACTTATTTATTACATTGAGTATGTTGCAAAACTTCCCCATTATTACACCATTTTCACAACCATTGCAGGTGTGTTTGAAGCGGCTTCCTTCCCTCTCAACTATGCTCTTACAATGAAATTCGGCAAAAAGAAATGCGGCAATATTGTAACTCCTCTTATGATAGCAGGTTTTGCGGTTTGCCTTCTTATGCACCCCACAAACGAAAACGCAGATTCACCTGTCTGGGTAATTATTCTTATGCTTACGGGTATTCTTTATCCCTTCGGTAAGTCAGGTCTCGGTTATGTTGCAACAAATATTCTTCCCGACATTTCAGATGTTGACGAACTTATCACCGGCAGACGCCGTGAGGGTGTTATCGGTACTTTCAACACCTTTATCAAAAAAACAGTTTCAGGTGTTATGAGTTCCGTTGTAATGTTTATCTTGGGCGGTTTCGGACTTGTTGTTGGTGCCGACCTTGAAAAAGCACAGGCACTTGACCCGGGCTTTGAGCAGTCAGACAGTGCAATTTTGGGCGTGCGTATCTGTATTGCCTTTGCACCTATCGTATTCTCACTTATTTCTCTTTTCCTGCTTCACAAGTTCCAGATGAACAAGAAAGAGCATACCATCATCAGAGCCGCTATTGCAACAAAGCACAAATACGGCAATGTTACTCTCACTGCGGAAGAAATTGAAATGATGGAAAAGATTTCAGGTCAGAAGTTTGAAAACACCTGGCTTGGTCAGAATAACGTTGGCGAAGAACACCGCCTCGAACTCAACGAAAACGGCGAATATGCAGTTCTCGTTGAAATTGAAGAAAAAATGAAAGCCATCAGAAACTCCAAGGAAGGCAAGAAAGCAAATAAAAAAGAAAAATCAGACAAAGCCTGCAGCGACTCTGTTGAAGACGTCAAAATGGCTTTAGACGAAGAATAAGAGAACAGGAGAATTATTATGACAAATATTGACGTTAATCAGAAAGAACCCGTAGCAGAGCCTAAAAATTGGAAAACTTCTGTTAAAAGGTTTCTTTTCTATTTGGTACAGTGGACATGGGGCTTTTCAGTAAACATTGTCGGTGCGATTGCATTTTTAATCTGCACGAAAATCAAAGGTTACCGCTGGCAGCACTTCGGCTATGCCAAAATCGTATATCTGCCCTGGAATGCAGGCGGTCTTTCAATGGGTACATACATCTTTATGAAAGACCATCACAAAGATAAGAAGTGGACTCACGACACAAGAATCCACGAATACGGTCACACATGGCAGTGTCTGCTTCTCGGCCCCCTTTACTATATCGTTGTTGCTCTTCCCTCTGTAATCTGGTGCAACTGCTTTGCTTCTTACAGAAAGAAGAATAACGTTCCCTACGGCAAACTTTACTGTGAAGCCTGGGCAAACGCCTGGGGTCAGAAGTTCAGTAAAATGGAGCAGATTGTTAAGGGCAGATAAGAAAATGTGAAAGGCATTTTAATGAATATTGAATAATGGATAATTGCGGTCGCAAGGAAACTTGCGGCTGCTTTTTGTCGTCTTCTGCGGCAATGTCATTAACTAAAGGATTTCTCTTGTAGGGACACGGCTTGTGTCCGCCTTCCCTCATTGGTAGCCGCCTGAATTTAGCACACTTTGCATTTTGCATTTATAAGCGTCATAGTATTTTATGATAAGGGGGCTTGATACTATGGTTATCCGTCTTAATAAAGGTAAAATTATCGTTTCGGCAGTGCTTTGTCTTATATTTCTGATTCTTTTATTCTTTATGCTTGGAAAAGTTTCTGCCACCGAAGAAGAAAGCGGCAGTGAATATATAAAATGGGCAGAGATGAACTTTTCTCTTTCTGCCCTGGAGGACGCTATGACCCTGGATATTGAAACTTACGGTAAACTTTATCATATAAATTGGGTTGACTCTCTTTCTTATCTGGCAATGAAAAACGGCAACAATTGGAGCGGTTACAAAAAAAGTGACCTTGACAAAATGGTGGGGGAGTTAGGTGACCTTTATACCCTGGAGGATTTAGCCGCAGGAAACAAATATTTTGAATATTACAGAGAGGCTTTTTCTGCAATGCTCGGCGGATTTTTAGGGGAGTATACGAGGCAGGTGCCCGACGGAAAGGGCGGTAAAAAGACCGTAAGCGGATACGGACTTGTGGCATACAGCCCCGTTGCCGAGGGTTTTGCTTATTCACATTATGACGATTTCGGCGTTTCACGCACCTACGGATACCGAAGACAGCATCTTGGTAACGACCTTCTGGGAAATATCGGTACTCCCATCGTTGCCGTTGAGGGCGGTACCGTCGAGTGTATCGGGTGGAATCAGTACGGCGGCTGGCGTATAGCGATAAGGAGTTTTGACGGCAAACGGTCATACTATTATGCACATCTTCGCAAGGATACTCCATACGTCAAAGGTATTGAACTCGGGTCTGAAATAAAGGCAGGTCAGGTCATAGGCTATATGGGAATGACGGGCTATTCCGCCGAAAGCAACGTCAACGGTATGAGCGTCCCTCATCTTCATTTCGGTGTGCAGTTGATTTTTGATGAAAGTCAGAAAGAGGGAACAAATCAGATTTGGCTTGATGTATATAATCTGGTGCGTCTTCTTTCCCGTAACAGAGCGACGGTTATAAAAAACGAAGAAACGGGGGACTATGTTCGCAAGTATGACATTATAGTGAAAAACTACCCCGATTCACTGCAAAGATTTTTTGACAGTTGACAATTGAGTGTTTCCCATATTATAATTAAAAAGGTTATGTTACCTATTATGTAAAAACTTCTTTAAGAGGGAAAATATGGAAAACAAAGATAAAATTTACACCGAACAGGTTCTCGGTCTTGCTCTCGACCTCGGTAAAAGTATGGTCAAATGCGGTGCGGAAATGAACCGTGTTGAAGACACCGTCTTTCGTGTAGGTTACGCCTACGGAATGAAAAGCACCGAGGTTTTTTCAATTGTTTCAATGATAACTGCAACGGTTACTGACGAAAACGGAAGAACTCATACGCAGACAAGGCGAATGTACTCCTATTCCGTTAACTTTGAAAAACTTGAAAGGCTCAATGCATTTTCAAGAAAAATCTGTAAAGAAATTCCCGATGTGGAAATTGCCCGAAAAGAACTTGCGGAAATTTCCGCCTCGTCAAAGCCTCTCGGACTTTTCAACGGCTTCGGCTATGTTCTTGCCGCCTCTGCTTTCGCTCTGTTTTTCGGCGGAACTTTTAAAGATGCTCTTGCCGTTATACCCATTGCGATTTTCATTTATCTTATGAATGCTTTCGTAAAGGTAAGCGGAGCGAGCAAACTGTTCTTCACCGCTCTGACAAGTGCCGTATCGGGTGCAATGGCACTGATTTTTGTACATATAGGTTTTGGCGACAATGCAGATATGATTATGATTGGTGCTGTGATGCTTTCTATTCCCGGACTTATGCTCATTAACTCTGTCAGAGAAATGCTTTGCGGTGATTTGATGTCGGGCATTTTAAGACTTGCCGAGTCTGTTATTCTTGCCCTTGCAATTGCCTGCGGTTTTGCAATACCCATTTATCTTTCGGGTCTGATAGGAGGTTAAAAGATGGAAATTACGGATATTATCAGAATCGTTCTTTCGGGAATGATAGGCACTTTAGGCTTTTCAATTGTTTTCAAGTCGGCTAAAAGCAGGATTTTCTGTTGTGCCCTTGGCGGTGCAATTGTTTCTGCGGTATATGTTGCCTGCTGTATTTCTTTTGACAACGTGTTCTTTCAGAACTTCATACCTGCACTGATTGCAACGGTTTACGCCGAGGTTATGGCAAGGATTATGAAAGCCCCTGCAACTCCCGTTCTTGCCTGCTCGATTATACCTCTTGTTCCGGGGGGAATGTTATACTACACCACCTATTATCTTGTTACGGACGATGACGTGAACTTTGCTTTCAGCCTTTCCCAGACTCTTAAAATTGCTGCAGGACTTGCCGTTGGCATTATCTGTGTTTCCGTTGTTGTCAACGAGTTGAACAGACATAAATTCAAGCAGATTTTTGAAGATAAATAATAAGGTACAGGCATATCGTGCCCGATTCCCACATCTAAAAGGAGAGAATAAAATGAAAATCAAAGACAAAGCCCTTTCTTTAGCGGGCAAGGTTTACACAAAAATCAATTCACTTTCTCAGGCAGAGCAGCAACGGGCTATGTGCGAAAAAACCGTGACAGAGGGTATGCCCGAACTTTTGAGATATACGGCTGCTCAGGGCGCCGTGCTTCTTAAAAATGACGGAGTTCTGCCTCTTGAAGAAGGCACGTCAGTTTCCCTTTTCGGCAGAGTGCAGAACGACTGGTTTTATACGGGCTACGGCTCAGGCGGTGACGTCAACAAACCCTATGCGATAAATCTTATTGAGGGTATAAGAAACTGCGAAAAACTGTGTCTTAACGAAGAACTTGCCTCTGTTTATGAAAATTGGTGCAAAGAAAATCCCGTTGACCACGGTTTCTGGGGTCATTGGCCGAGATTTTATCCCGAAATGCCCCTTGATGAAAATGCAGTTAAAAGGGCAAGCCAAGTATCTTCCGTTGCCGTTGTAACAATCGGTCGCTCATCGGGTGAGGACAGAGAAAACGCTCTGGAAAAGGGTAGTTACTATGCAACCGACGAAGAAATTGCAATGCTCGAAAAGGTTACAAAATACTTTGATAAAACCGTACTGCTTTTCAATATCGGCTGTATGACGGATCTTTCCTTTGCCGAAAAATTCGGCGATAAAATCTCTGCCGTGATGATTGTCTGGCAGGGCGGTATGGAAAGCGGTAATGCGGTGGCAGACCTGCTTTCAGGCAAAGAGGCACCCTCGGGTAAACTCACCTGCACCGCCGCAAGAAAATATGAAAACTACCCTTCCGCTTCTGATTTCGGAAACAAGAAATTCAATAACTACACCGAAGATATTTTTGTCGGTTACCGTTATTTTGAAACTTTCAGTAAAGAAGAGGCACTTTATCCCTTCGGCTTCGGTCTGACTTATACGGATTTTGAAATTACCTTTATAAACACTCAAGAAAACGACGGCGGCTTTACCGTTGAAACTTCAGTTAAAAACATCGGCAAAAATGAGGGCAGATGCGTCCTTGAGTGCTATATCGAAAAGCCCTGCGGTGTTCTCGGCAATGCTTACAGAGAACTTTGTGCCTTCAAAAAGACAAAGAAACTTGCCGTCGGTGAAAGTGAAAACGTCAGTCTTTTCGTTTCAAAATATTCCCTTGCTTCTTATGACGAGCAGGGCAAGACGGGCTTTAAATCCTCTTATGTAATCGAAAAGGGAAGTTACGGCTTTGCAGTGGGCGAAGATGTAAGAAGTGCGAAAACGGTGTGGAATTATACCGTTGAGGAAAACACTCTTTTCCGTGCTCTTACGCAGACAGCGGCACCGAGAGCCGATTTTGAAATTCTCTGCGCAGAAAAAGACGGCGGCAACTATAAGGCAAAGAAAACCGCCGTATATAAAAAGAACTATGACCTTAAGAAAATTATTCTCGACAATCTTCCCGAAGGCAAAGAGATAACGGGGGATAAAGGCTATAAACTCATTGACGTTAAAGAAGGCAGAGTTTCAATGGAAGACTTTGTTGCACAGCTTTCCCTTGATGAACTTGAAGCCGTCACAAGAGGCGACTATATAATGAACAGTCCTCTGGGTGTGTCGGGTAATGCAGGTTGTTTCGGCGGTGTTCTCGAGTCTTTGAGAGAAAAAGGTATCCCTGCCGTAACTACCACCGACGGCCCCTCGGGAATAAGACTTTCTGCCTGTTGCTCGCTTATGCCTATCGGCACTCTCCTTGCAAGCAGTTTTGATGAGGAATGTGTAACTTCGCTTATGGAAAAACTCGGCGAAGAAATGGCTGACAAGGGTACCGACGTGCTTCTTGCTCCGGGTATGAATATTCACAGAAATCCTCTTTGCGGAAGAAACTTCGAATATTTTTCCGAAGACCCCTTCCTTACGGGTAAAATTGCCGCCGCATACGTTAAGGGCGTGCAGAAAAACGGCAGGTCTGCCTGCCCGAAACATTTTGCCTGCAACAATCAGGAATTTAACCGTAACGGCAACGATTCAAGGGTCAGCGAAAGAGCATTGAGAGAAATCTATCTTAAAGGTTTTGAAATCTGTATAAAGGAATCAAATCCGAAAAATATTATGACTTCCTATAACCTCATCAACGGAGTATGGGGTCACTATAACTACGAACTTTGCGTAATGATTCTGCGTAAAGAGTGGGGCTATGAGGGCAATATTATGACGGATTGGTGGATAAGAAAGTCAAAGAGTCAGGAATTTCCCTTGCTCAAAGACCAGGCATACCGTGTAAGAGGCGGCGTAGACCTTCTTATGCCGGGCGGTCCGAGAGTTGTGAGAAAGAGAAAGTCCGACGGCACACTTCTTGCATCTTACGGAAAGGAAGAGGGAATAACCTTAGGTGAAATGCAGAAATCTGCCTCAAATATTCTCTCTTTTGTTATGAACAGTACGGCTATGGGAAAAAACAGCAAATAAAGATAAGATATTTTAACATTTTACTTGCTTTTTTTCTGCTTAATTGATAAAATGAACTATAAATGAACCTTAAAAAGTAAGATGGTGTAATTATGGGTAAAGTCAACTATTACTGCAAACCCACCTTTCTCAATATCTCTGAAGAAAAGAGAAACAAAATTCTGCTTGTTGCAATAAGTGAGTTTGCCAATAACGGTTTTGAAAATGCAAACATCAACGTTATTGCAAAAAAAGCCCAGGTAAGTGTAGGCTCGCTTTATAAGTACTTCGATACCAAAACCGACCTTTTTCTTACAAGTGTCAATTACGGCATACAGAATCTTGATACGGTTATTGAATCGGTCATAAGCAGTGATATTCCCATTATGGCAAAACTTGAAAACCTTATAAGAATTGCCATTGACTATTCAAGGAAAAACGGCGAACTTATAAGACTTTACAACGTTCTTACCAATGAAGGCAACTCCGACCTTGCAAAAATAATTGCAAGTGATATGGAAAGCATAACTTCCGCCGCATACAAAAAAGCCATTATTGAAGGTCAACTCAGCGGCGAAATCCGTACTGATATAGATCCGGGTATGGCGGCATATCTTGTGGATAATATTCTTATGAATATTCAGTTTACCTATGCCTGCGATTACTACAAGGAGAGATATAAAATTTATACGGGGCAGGATATTTTTCAGAAGGACGAGTTCGTTATTGAAAATATCCTTCGCTTTGTCAAAGCGGCTCTTAAAATGTAAATTATAATCCCGAAAGGAATTGAAAATATGAAATACGCACTTGCCTATGACATCGGAACTACCGGTGTAAAAACCTGTCTTTTTGAAATAGACAAGACCATTAAACTCGTTGCGGATGCAATTGAAGGATACGACCTTTACGTTTATCCCGACGGCGGCGCAGAGCAGGACCCTGATCAGTGGTGGGCTGCCATGTGCAAAACCACAAAGGAACTTTTCGGAAAATGCGATGTAAAACCCGAACAGATCGACGGTATTTCTTTCTGCTCCCAGGCTCAAGGTCTTGTTCTTGTTGACGAAAACGGTATGCACGTAAGAAATGCAATGAGTTATATGGACCAGAGAGCAAGAGAAGAACGCAAGGAACTTATGGCTCACGGAATACAGGTGGCAGGTGCCTCAATCCCCAAACTTCTCGTTTCTCTTGCAAAAACAGGTGCCGTTGCTGCTTCCGTAAAAGACCCCGTGTTCAAATATCACTGGGTTAAAAACCACGAGCCCGAAGTTTTCGCAAAGGTACATAAATGGCTCGACGTAAAAGAAGCACTTATGGCAAGAATGACGGGCAAGTTCATTATGACGGAGGACTCCGCTTTCGGCACGCTTCTTTACGATATACATAAGAAAAAATGGAGCCCCGAGGTTTGCAAAATTCTTAAGGTTGATATGAATCACCTTGCAGATATTATCAAGTGTACCGACGAGGTAGGCGGTCTTACTGCAAAAGCGGCAGAAGAACTTGGTCTTAAGGAAGGTACGAAAGTTTTCGGCGGCGGTATGGACGCATCGCTTATCGGTGTGGGTGCAGGTGCCGTAAAGAATAATGATACCCATGTTTATATGGGTACGTCGGGTTGGGTTTCCACCGTTGTTGATAAGAGTATTGTTGACGCTTCGGCTATGATTGCCGCCGTTGTCGGTGCCCGTCCCGGTTACTATAACTACTTTGCCGAACTTGAAACGGCAGGCAAATGTCTTGAATGGGTAAAAAATCACCTTGCTCTTGACGAAATCGGCATCTATCTTAAGAAGACCAACGTTGCCGAGGATATGGAAAGCGAGTACACTAACCTTTATCAGTACCTTTCATCAGTTATTGAAAAAGTACCTGCAGGTTCGGGCGGTGTAATTTTCACTCCCTGGCTTCACGGCAACCGCTGTCCTTTCGAGGATCCCAACGCAAGAGGTATGTTCTTCAATCTTTCCATTGAAACGGGCAAGAGTGAAATGATTCGCTCCGTTATCGAGGGTGTATGTATGCACATGAGATGGATGATTGAAACCCAGGATAAAAAGACAAAGACTTCCGATACAATACGTTTTGTCGGCGGCGGTGCACTCAACGACTCCACAAGTCAGATTCTTGCCGACTGTACGGGCAAGACCGTTGAAACCGTTGCAAGTCCCCAGAATGTCGGCTCTGTCGGTGCGGCAGTTATCGTTGCCGTAGGTCTTGGTGTTATTGATTCGGTTGACGAGGCAGGCAAACTGATTTCTCCTGATAAAACCTTTGTTCCCAACAAGGCAGACAAGGCTGTTTACGACAAGAACTACGCCGTATATAAGGAGATTTACAAAACAAACAAAAACATTTTCAAAATGCTTAACGGCTAAAAACAAAACTACCGTAAAATTTTACGGTAGT
>CAYNIN010000049.1:0-12229 GCA_964397395.1 uncultured Faecalibacterium sp. | reverse complement strand
AGTAGAACATAGATGTAGGCACTATGGCAGAAATAAAAGCAGATGACTGACGGTTGATAATGCAGGCTCACGAGCCGAAGCAAAAGCATCACCGATAAATTAAATCGGTTGTTGCTTTTCATCTCCCCGTTTGGTATAATCGCAGTAAAAGATACACAAAGAAAGGGTTGACAACAAATGCAATCACGTGTTTTCAAAAAGTTTTTCTGCTTATTATTTTCGTTGCTTTTTGTGTTTGGAATTTTATTTCCCCAAACGAGTCAAAGGGCGTATGCCGCAACGGTAACAAAACAGACGGTAAAAAGCAGTGTTCTTCAGAAAGGTCAGCAGTTTACATTGGTAAATATGCCTTATAACGGTGAATCGAGTATTATCCGCAAGTATAAAGATGAGGAACTGTCCGTCAGCAACCTGCAGAATTTCGATTACACACCCGACGGAAAGTATATTCTGACCATCAGCGAATGCCGCACGGGAAACAAAAAGCACGGTTTGCTCACCCGCTGTGCCCTTCCCGACAAAACGGGCAAAAACGCCAAGGCAGAATGTCTGGAAGCTCTTGTTTTAGAAAACTTCGGACACAGCGATGTCCTTGCCGTCACGCAGGATAATCTTTCCAAGCAGGTTTATAACATCTGGGTTTCCTGCAAACCCGATGCCGACGGTTACGGACGTCAAATTGCCCGACTGACTTATAAAGTAAGCAAATCAGGCACGGGCAAAATTACCAAGACCGTTTATATCAAAGGCTTTGAAAAAACCAATGTTTCAAAAGGTAAAGCAGGTTATTATCCCGATAAGGTCAAGCCCGAGTGGGTACAGTGTGCAATTGATACCGATAGCAACCAGATAGTCTTCAGATTAAAACTGCCCTCAGGTTACGGTTCCTTTTATCTTTCCTATAACTTCAAAAAAATCAACAATGCACTTAATTCCGCCGAAAATAAAAAGTCTTTCAATATTGCCTCTGAGCCCAAGTGGCAGAAAGCCCGTGTTTCCTGCGATCTGACTCCCCTTTGCTCTTTCCAGAGTTTCGATGTAAAAGGAAAGACTCTTTATCTTGCAGGCGGCAACTTCGGTCTTGGTGCACAGATTTATGTCATAAGTTATAAAACCTATAAAGACGGCAATGTCAAAGAACAGACTGTTAAAAAGAAATCCCAACTTGCCAAAATCATCACCCTTGACACTGTCATTAAAGTTGATGATGCCTACTATGACAAGAACTATCTTGAAATTGAAGGCATTAAGGTTATCAAAAGCGGCAAGAAAACTTATTGCCATGTAAACTTTATATGTGACGGCCCGAGTCTTCGTGACACCATCGGCATTTACAGGTTTACAGTTTAACAGACGTTAAGTGAAAATGAGGTGACAAATATGAAGTATCTGACAAAAGCAGTCTTTCTTCTTCTCGGACTCTTTCTCTTTTCCGTACCCTTCGGAACAGTTCGGGCAGCGACAGCCAAAACAGAGTTGGGCACCATCGAATTAGTTGAAGATACCTTTAAATATACGGGAGAGGAATGTCGTCCGGAATTTACCGTTTATGATGTGAACGGAAAAGTTGTGGATCCCGACAACTATACCTGCGAATATATAAGTGCTGTCAATGCAGGTAACGAAAAAACCAAAATCTACGTTAAGGCAAAAGATGACTCCGAATACAAAGGAAGCCTTAAAAAGCAGTTTTACATTACACCCGAATCCATTGAAAAAGCGGCGGTATCCGAAATCTCGGATCAGGTCTATACGGGCGGTCAGATTAAACCGCTGCCTAATATAACCTATAAAGGTAAAACTCTTACAAAAGGAACCGATTACACTCTTACCTATCAAAACAACAAAAATGCAGGTACTGCCACCGTTATCATCACGGGCTCTGCAACTGCCAACGAAGATAAAACGAATAAGAACTTTTCAGGCAAAGTAACCGTAACTTTTGAAATCACCCCTTTGTCAATAGAAAATTGTATAATCGAAGCCATTGAAGATAAAACCTATAACGGCAGTCCCATTACCCCGGGCATCAAATTGATGTTTGACGGTCAAAGGCTCAGTTCCGCCCGTTACAAATTGACCTATAAAAATAACGTCAACGCAGGTACTGCTACGGTTATTGCTACGGGTGTCGGTGATTATTGCGGCACTGTTTCTGCAAACTTTACAATCGTACCCAAGCAGGCTACGCCCAAGATAGTACTTTCCAAAACCAAATACGTGTATGACGGAACCGTTAAAAAGCCAAAGGTCAAATCGGTTACCGTCGGCTCCGATGAAATTCCGATAGATTCTTCCGCCTACACGGTAAAATACTCCTCAGGATGCAAAAACGCAGGAACTTATAAGGTCACAGTTGCTCTGAAGGGCAATTACAGCGGTAAAAACACAAAGAGTTTCATTATTGCACCGCAAAGCATCCATGAGGCTGAAATCAAACTTGCCAAGAGAACATTTACTTATAGCGGCAAAGCATTCAAACCCGAAGTGACAGTCACACTGAAGGGAACAACGCTGAAAAAAGGCACCGATTACAAAGTAACCTATTCTTCCAACAAGAACGCAGGTAACGGAACGGTACAAATTGAAGGTATCGGAAACTATAAGCATAAATCAGCAAAGTATTCCTTCGTCATCCGCAAAGATATTCAGAATTTTGCCGTATCCTCTAAGGCTGACAGTTTTAAAATATCATACAGCAAGGTGAAGAAAGCCAAACAGAGCCTCTCTGCATCGAAGATTCTGAATATCAGTGACCCGATCGGAACAGTTACCTATGAAATCGGTTATGCTTCAGGCGGATATTTCACCATAGATAAAAACACCGGAACTGTTTCCGTTGCAAAAGGAACACCCAAGGGCACCTACAGTCTTACGCTGAAACTGTGTGCCGAAGGCGATGCCAATCACATGAAATGCTACCGTCTGGTAAACATTAAAATTAAAGTCAAGTAAAAAAACTTGCAGTATATTATTATCAGCAACGAAAAACAAGAAAAGAACCCGACGGGCAATCAAAAATTGCAGTCGGGTGTCCCGTAACCTTGCCGTTACACAAATAAAAGTGGTCACAGACTTTTCCCGTGACCACTTTTTGCATTTTACTTATTTCTTAAATCTTATTACATTAAAGGAGAGAGGAGCAAGGGTTGCGGTTGAAATTTTGCCGTCCTGAACAGGAAGTTCGTTGAGGTGCATTTTAACCTTTTCGTTTCCGAAAGTATTCTCATCGTTAATATCGTAGCCGTCCATTGAACTGAATGAAACGGGTGTATAACCCTCAAAGTCAAGCAGAGAAATATCAAGTTCGATTTTTTCATCAAGGGAACGGTTGACACAGAAAAGGGCAACCTCGCCTTTTTCTTCATCATAGGATGCAACGGCTTCAAGATAAGGCACGTCGGTGAACTCTTTGCAGTCGTACTTGTCGCAGGAAACGATGGGTTTCAGAGCAGTACCCGTGCAGTGCATTGACATTTCCTTGAAAGGATAGAAAATCGTCTGACGGAAGGAGTCGCCGCCGTTTTTAGTGAAAATGGGTGCGATAACATTAACAAGTTGAGCAAGGCAGGCTATTTTAACTCTGTCGGCGTGGCGAAGCAGAGTAATGAGCATACAAGCCACAACAAGTGCGTCTTCAAAGTTATATATGTCTTCAAGCTGGTTAGGTGCAACAGACCATCTTTCAACGTGGGCACCGTTACTGTGATACCATACGTTCCACTCGTCAAAGGAAAGGTTAATCTGTTTCTTCGTGCGCTTCTTTGCCTTAACATAGTCGCAGACACAGATAACGCTGTAAATGAAATCTTCAAGTTCAAGGCTCTTTGCAAGGAAAGAAGGAGTATCGCCTGAACGGTTATCGTAATACTGATGAAGTGAGATATAGTCCACGTTATCGTAGGCGTGTTCAAGGGTTGTCTGTTCCCACTGACCGAAGGACGCCATACCTCTTGCAGAGGAGCCGCAAAGTACGGTTTTGATTGAGGGGTCAACCCATTTCATCAGTTTCGATGCTTCGTTGGCAATTCTGCCGTACTCTTGGGCGGTTTTCATACCCATTTGCCAGGGGCCGTCCATTTCGTTGCCGAGGCACCAGGTCTTTACACCCCAGGGCTCTTTATAGCCGTGGTCTTTTCTCATATTTGCATACTTCGTATCTGTTGCAAGGTTGCAGTATTCCACAAGGGCTCTTGCTTCTTCGGGGCCTCTTGTGCCGAGATTGACAGCCATCATGGGAGAAGTGCCTGCTTTTTTACACCACTTCATAAACTCGTTTGTACCGAATTTGTTGGGCTCTGTAACACCCCAGGCAAGATCAAGTCTTTGGGGGCGGTTTTCAACGGGGCCCACTCCGTCTTCCCAATTATAACCCGAAACGAAGTTACCGCCGGGATAACGGACAACGGGAACGCCGAGTTCGTTTATCATATCAATGACGTCTTTTCTGAAACCGTCTTCATCGGCAAGGGGGTGTCCCGGCTCATAAATACCGCCGTAAACCGCTCTGCCAAGGTGCTCAATAAATGAACCGTAAATTTTTCTGTCAATGTCACCGATTTTCATTTCCGATGCAACTGTAATTTTCGCTTTCATTATGATTTCTCCTTCATGATACGGAAATAAAACATCCTCTCGGATATTTTTTTCAGTTTAACATAAAGGATAAAAGTTGTAAATAAGTTAAAGGAAAATAAATGCAAAAATTAACTTCTCTGTCAGAGAGAGTCAGAGAATGACGAGGCTGTGCCCGTTTCGGAGTAAAAAGCTGCAGGGTGCCCATATTGACGGATGAGTTGCGGACACAAGCCGTAACCCTGCGATTTTACATAACGCCGCAAAGGAGTGACCGCCATCGCCGTTTTGAACGTTTTTTTGCATTTAATTTTCTGCATTTTGCATTCGCCAAAATAATTCTGTTTTAGAATATTAACCCCATTTTTACCCTCTCAAAAAAATTTTTTTGCCGTTTTCAGCGAAAAATTGCACAAAACCTGCAATTTTTTGCTCTGTCGGGGGTATTAGTGGGGGGTATTTTTTTAAGTAAAAAAATTTCATCAGAAAATTAACAAGAAAGGGGTTAAGAAAAATCAAAAATTTATCCTCAAAAGAAAAACTTTTTTGCACCTACTATTCCATTTCCCGAAACGGAAAAGAAGCGGCAACAAAATCGGGCTATGTCTTTCCCGAAAAGAGTGCCGCAAAACTTCTCAAAAAGCAGGCCGTGCAGGAAGAAATACGTCGGAACGATGCGCTGAAAAAGCCCGACAGAAACGATGTCATTTCAGGCTATTACCGTTTAGCCTTCGGTTGTTTTGCCGATGCGGTGAGTCTGCTTTTTGACGATGAGATGACGGCGGAGAAAATTCAGCAGATGGATCTTTTCAATATCTCCGAAATAAAAAGAAAGAAAAACGGTGAGGTTGAAATAAAGTTCTTTGACCGACTGAAAGCCCTGGAAAAACTCGAAAACACCTCCTGCGACAAAGGCGAAAACGGCATTTATTCTCTTTACAGCGCCATTGAAAAAGGTGCCTGTGCCCTGAAAGGCGAAAAGGATGAATAAGCCTTTGCCCTTTGATACCTTTTCCGAAAAACAGCTCACTGCTCTTTCCTGGTGGCATAAGTCCTCACCTTTAAGCAGCCACGACGGACTTATCTGCGACGGAGCGGTGAGAAGCGGAAAGACGACTTGTATGTCACTTTCCTTCGTGCTGTGGGCATTTTACACTTTTGACGACACTTCCTTTGCAATTTGCGGCAAAACTATTGCTTCCCTGAAACGCAACATTACAGTCAATCTCATTCCTGTTTTAAGGGAACTCGGTTTTGATTGCAAAGAAAAGGTCAGTCAGAATCTTATTGAAATCGCCCTCGGAGAAAGGCATAACCGTTTTTATCTTTTCGGCGGACGTGACGAAAGTTCCGCTTCTCTCATTCAGGGTATGACTTTGGGCGGTGTGCTTCTTGACGAAGTTGCCCTTATGCCACGCTCTTTTGTGGAGCAGGCTCTTGCAAGGTGCTCTTTGAGTAATGCAAAATTCTGGTTTAACTGCAACCCCGAAAATCCGCTTCACTGGTTTTACAGGGAGTGGATAAAAAAAGTTAAAGAAAAGAACTGCCTTTATCTTCACTTTCTGATGAAAGATAATCCGTCGCTTTCAAAAAAGACGGTCAAAAGGTACGAAAGACTTTACAGCGGAGCCTTTTACGAGCGCTTTGTTCTTGGCAAATGGGTTGCGGCAGGCGGCCTTGTCTATCCCGAAGTTGCACAGGGTAAATATATCGGCAATCCCCCCGCGAATACTTTTTCCCGATACTATGTTTCCTGCGATTACGGCACGGTAAATCCCACGTCTTTGGGTCTGTGGGGTCTTCAGGGTTCGGTGTGGTACAGGACAGACGAGTTCTACTACTGCTCACGAACGGAAGGCAAACAACTCACCGACGAGGAGTATTACGAAAAACTCCTTGAATTTACCCAAGGCAAAAAAATCGAAGCCGTCATCATCGACCCTTCCGCCGCCTCCTTTTCCGAATGTATACGCCGACACGGCAAGTTCAGGGTCATACCTGCAAAAAACGACGTGGTGTCGGGTATACGCAAAGTACAAAGCGCCTTTAAAAAAGGAAAGATCCTTATTTCACCGGTGTGCAGGGCATCACTGAAAGAATTTTCCCTGTACCGATGGGACGAGAACGCAGCCAAAGACACACCCAGGAAAGAAAACGATCACGCAATGGACGAAATCCGCTATTTTGTATCCACCGTTCTCAAGGAAGACGAAAGCGACATCTTTTTCGCCATTGCTCAAGCAAGAATTTAAAAGCATCTTTTGATGCGGAAAGGAGAATGTTTTGGCAATAGGAAAACGAAAAAAACAAAAAAGCACAAGGGAAGTCATAGCCGTTCCGCAAACGGGGAACAATCTTCACCCCTTTTCCCTTTTAGGCTCGTATATCCCCGGTCAGAATGCGGATTACCGCATTTATCAGAGCCTTCGTGAAGCAGTACCCGTCATTGATGCGGCTATAAACAAACTTGTGCGGCTGCTTGGCACCTTTGAAGTCCACTGTGACAATACTGCGGCGGAAAAAGAACTCAGCCGCTTTCTGAAAAACGTCAGTGTCGGCGGCACAAGACGGGGCATTGACGCCTTTATCTCAACCTTTTTTGAGCAACTCATAACTATGGGTACTGCCGTGGGCGAAATGGTAACAGACGGCTGTACCGTCACTCACCTTTTCAATTCAGACCTTAAACACGTGGGGCTTTCCCAAGGCTCCTCACCCCTTGACATAAGGGTTTGCAGTGATAACGGTCAGGGAGTTTTCACCCCCGTAAAATATCCCGAACTTATTCTGCTTTCGGTACATAATCCCGAACCCGGCAGTATTTACGGCACGTCAATTCTCAAAGGTCTGCCCTTTATCAGTGACATACTGCTGAAAATTTTCAACACCATAGGCATCAATTGGGAAAGGGTGGGCAACGTGCGTTTCGCCGTTACGTATAAACCCCAAAACGATGCCGTTGATATGGCTTATGCCAGAGAAAGAGCCGAGCAGGTGGCTTCGGAATGGAAAAACACCATGAAAAGCGGCTCTGTCAAAGACTTCGTTGCCATTGGTGACGTAAACATCAAGGCTATCGGCGCCGACAATCAGATTCTCGACAGCGAAGTGCCCGTCAGGGAACTTCTTGAACAGATTGTTGCAAAACTCGGTATACCGCCTTTTCTGCTGGGGCTTTCCTGGTCATCAACGGAAAGAATGAGTTATCAGCAGGCAGATATACTCACCAGCGAAATTGACGCTTACCGCCGTGAACTCAATCCCGTTATTGAAAAAATCTGCAGTATGTATCTGCGCCTCGGCGGTTACGGCTGTGACTTTGAAATTGAGTGGAACGACCTGACTTTGCAGGACATTACGGAACTTGCACAGAGTCGCTACTACGATGCACAAAGTCAGCAAATTCTTTGGGAAATAGGAGGTGACAAAAATGATGTCAACTGAAAAAGAACTCGGGCTTATCAACACCTATTCACGCTCCGTTCTTACGGAAGATGACGTATACGTCTTCACTCTCACCCTCTGCGACAACGAAATCGACCGTGACTTTGAACGATTCAGCAAAGAAGCCCTCATTTCACTTCAGCAACTCTTTGTGGGTAAAACGGGTATTTCCGACCACAGTATGAGTTCAAAAGACCAACGGGCAAGAATTTTCCGCACCTACATCGAAACCGACAAAAGCAAAAAGACTTCGGCAGGTGAAGATTATACCGCCCTTAAAGCAAGAGCGTATATGCTTCGCACCGAGGAAAACGCCTCGCTGATAAAAGAAATCGACGGCGGCATCAAAAAGGAAGTCAGTGTGGGCTGTGCCATGAAAGAGTGTATCTGCTCGATATGTGGTGGCGATATGAAAAAACACCGCTGTGAGCACATCAAGGGCAGAAACTACGGCGGAAAACTTTGTCACGGCATATTGAAAAATCCCACCGACGCTTACGAATGGTCTTTTGTCGCAGTACCCGCTCAAAGACTCGCAGGCGTAACAAAAGCATTTAACATTAAGGAGGAAAACAATTCAACAATGACCATTGAAACCGTAAAATCAATAAGGGAAGATACCGTCATTACGGCAAAGCAGGCAGAAGAACTCTGCAAGGAAATTGCTTCTCTTGAAAAACTCGCCTCAGAGGCTCTGCTTTATAAAGAGCATCTGACGGAAGATATCAGAAGATTTGCCCTCATTCTTATGCCTAAAGTTAACGCCGCTTCCTTTGTCAAAGGTTGCAGTGCCATGGATACGGCAGAACTTAAAACTTTCAGGGACTCCCTTGAAAAGCAGGCAAATAAAATTTTACCTGCAAAAAATCAACTTTCACCCATAAACGATCAGACTCACAATTCAGACAATACAGTTTTCAAAATTTAAGGAGGAACATATATGAATAACTATTTAAACGGCTTTAACAGAAAAGATGTTTCAATCAATGTAAAAGACACGGTTTCCGAAGGTGACGTTTTAACCTTCTATTCCGATTCAATTATGACAATACCGCCCGTAGGCGCAAACTTCTGCGGTGTGTGCAGAGAAATCCGTGACGGTGTTGCAAGCGTAACATTCTGCGGACACGTAACGGTAAAATATTCGGGCACTGCTCCGGGCTACGGCTACAACTTCTTATCTTCCGACGGCAACGGCGCCGTTGCTATTGATAAGACAACAGGCAGACTTGTGGTTGTAACCGCCGTCGATACGGAAAATTCAACCTGCGACATTTTACTTTAATTAAAAACAAGGAGGAATCATTTAATGGCAAATTACGATAACATCAGACTCGAAAAAGGTCTTTACACAACGGGTAAAGGTTTCACGCAGACTCTTGAAAGCCTCGACCCCGACGAAAATTACATCGGCACTTCCCTTGAAGGTCTTGACGCATATCAGCGTCAGCTTAAACGTTTCGACATCAAAGTCAGCGGAAAAAACAGCGACTCAATTGAAAAATTCTTCAGAACGACAGACTCTGCCGCCCTTTTCCCCGAATATGTTTCAAGAGCAATCGCCCAGGGTATTGAAGAAAACGACCTCACCTCAAAAATCGTTGCAACAACAACGGTTATTGACTCTCTCGACTACCGTTCACTTGCAATTGACACAAGCAACGGAAAAGAACTTTACACTCCCGTCAACGAGGGTACCTTTATCCCCGAAACCGCAATCAAAGTTAAGGATAACCTTGTAAAACTCAAGAAATACGGCAGAATGCTCACCGCTTCCTATGAAGCCATCAAGTATCAGCGTCTTGACCTTTTCACCATCGCTCTCAAGCAAATCGGCGCCTCAATCGCCCGTACACTCTTTGCAGATGCAGTAGAAACACTTTTAAGCGACGAAGACGGCAGCAACACGAATACAGAATGGATCACCGTGTCAGGTATTGAAAATCTTGATTATAACACTCTCCTTTCACTCTGGGGTGCTTTCACCGACTTCAACCTTTCAACCATCATCACGGGCACATCAAATCTTTCGGCAATTCTTGCTCTTGATGAGTTCAGGGATTCCGCCGCAGGTCTTAACTTCCACGCAACAGGCAACCTTATCACACCCTTCGGTGCGGAAATTATCAACACTCCTCACATTTCTCACGAATATATCGTGGGTCTTGATAAAACAAGCGCTCTGGAACAGGTTCTTGCAGGCGGACTCGTAACCGACTTTGACAAGCTCATCGACAGACAGCTTGAAAGAGCCTCTGTGACTCTTACGGGCGGTTTTGCAAAACTTTATAACGACGCAACAAAAATTCTCCTTATCGAATAAGAGGTGCAATGTATGATTCAGACAAGTGATGTTTTAACTGAACTTATGAATTATGCGGACATTGAGGGGTACAGCGAAAGTCAGCTGTACCCCAGCTGCGAAAGAGGTCTGCTCTGGGTTCAGAACAAACTCAGGGAGGGTGTTGACGAAGACAACGTTCTCATTACCCATACCGCCGCCGCTTTGGCTCACTTTTTCTTTTTCCTTTGCCGTCTTGCAGAGCCCGACAAATACGCAACCTACAAAGCAGGTGATATGTCGGTGTCACGCAACATTGAAAAGGAATTTGAATTTGAAAAGAATCTGAGAAAAGAGGCAATCGCCGCCGCAAGTGAAATTTTAAAGGACGGAGGCTTCTGTTTCCTTGGCACATAACGTAATTTTCAACAAACTTTTTGAAACTCTCGGCGTCACAATGACTTCGGTTTCTGCTGACGGTGAAGACTCGGCACAGTTCAAAGCCTTTCTTCAGCCTCTACGGTATAAAAATAAAATCTACCTCACGGGCGTACCCACAGAACTCGGCTATGACGGACTGAACAAGTATCTTCTTATCGCTCCCCCTGAGGTAGACATAAAATACCTTGAAAACCTGAACTACACCCTTTCCTTCGGTGACTCCGCTTTCGGCACTGACCACTGTGAGCCCGTATACCTTGGCAGAAAACACCTTTACCATTGGGCAATCGTACACAAGGAGGGATAATATGCAATATTCCACCAACTTAATCAATACCATTGTCACTTACGTTAATGAAGAAATAGCCATGACCGACGTCTTTCAGGCTATCAGAAGTTACGAAGTTAAAAATCTCCCCGTACCCATCAAGCAAACTTATCTTGCTTTTTCTCCCAAGGAAAACACCGTCACTCTCTTTGAAGATGACAACGAAGAATTCTGCCAGAAAAACAATATCACCGTAAGAATGAACTGCTACACTCCAGTTTCGTCCTCCACTCCTTATATATATTCTCTGCTGGAAATTGTTGCCGACGCCCTTAACGACAGTTTCGGCGGCGATATGCAGAGTTTCACCCTTGGGGAAATCGAATTTGACAGTAACGTCAACGCCTACAAAATAACAAGTTACCTTTATTTTTCCTATGAGGTATGTGCGGGAGAAGGCTCCCTGAACGGCTCCCTTTCCTCTTCCCGTACCTACTACTGTCAGACCCACCTTAAAGATACCGCCTCACACCTGACGGCAGAAGACAGAACTTATCTCGACGAACCCGTAGTAACGGGCACCTACGTAGGTACGGGGACGTCGAAAACCGCTTCCGTATATCTCGGCTTTATGCCCTCTGCCCTTATTATCTTCAAGCCCGACACTCACCCTGCCACTTATAAGAAGTCCGCTCCCCTTTTATCAAACTTCTGCGGTTTTGCAAGTCCCTCGGGTGCATCAAGGGGCATCACCCTTTACGACGGCGGATTTATGGCAAAACAGTTTGAAAGTTACGCCACCGATGAAAGCAATACCTACCTTAACAATGAAGGCGAAACCTATGTTTATATAGCCTTCAGATAAAAAGGCAAAAAAATAACTGCTCTGTTAGATAATTCTTACAGGGCAGTTTTATTTAATTTCCTGTTCCAATTCCTTGAAAATATGCGAGGAAAAGAAATCAACTATGGATATATTCAGTCCGTCACAAATTTTTTTGATTGTTGAAACTGTTGTACTGTTGTTACGTCCGTTAACAATGTTGTTGAGGGTAGATTGTGTTATACCGCTTACGGTGGCGAGTTTGTTGACGGTTATGTTGTTTTCGTTGCAAAGTTCAATAATACGAAGCCTGACTGCATTGCCTATATCCATTATGTCACCTCTTAACTTAATTGGGTTAAGTTGACGGATATAAACCGAACCCGCCTGAAAGCGT
>CAYNIN010000048.1:0-12527 GCA_964397395.1 uncultured Faecalibacterium sp. | reverse complement strand
CAAAGGGAAGACGGTTGCGGTTAGTGAGCATATAGAGAATAAGACCCAAAGAATAGGTGTCAACGGTGCAGTTGACGTTGCCCGTTCTGATAACTTCGGGAGCCATATAATACTGTGTTCTCTTATAGGCAACGGCAGTTTTTGACATTTCAAGGCAACTGAAAGTACCGAAGTCGCCGAGTTTACATCTGCCGTCTTTATCAAAAAGAATATTTTCGGGCTTAAGGTTGGGATAAATATAACCGAAAGTTCTGCATTTAATAAGGGCGTTACAGATGTTGATGCCAAGACGCAGACTTTCTTCAAGGGTAAAAGAGAGTTCTTTAAGAATCTCTGTGAGTGACTTTGCTTCTTCAAGTTTAATGAGAATGAGTCTTCCTTTGCCGTCACTTGCCTTGCGAAGTTCCACATCCTCGTATTTTACAAAGTGTTTTCCGCCGTCTTCTTTCATAATTGAGCGGATATTTTTCTTAATGGTATTTATAACTTTTTCGTACTCGTCACCGGAAGTTTCATCTTTTTCCGTCTGTTCGTTAAGGTCGAAAACTTTTCTCTCGTTACGGTTTTCACCAAGACGTATAATTTTCAGAATTGATGTTTCTCTCGTACCGTCATACTTTTCTCTGTATATGCTGAAGACTTTACCGTCGGTGCCTGTGCCTATCTGTCTGTCCGTATACCAATCGCCGAACACGGGATTTAATGAATTAGACATAGTATTTCTCCTTTTCCTTGATTTTTTTCATATCTTCTGTATTTTTAACACTCATTTTCAACAAGAATTATCCATAGTAAACTTATTATATATTATAGCACAAAAAAGATACCCTTGCCAACAGTTTTCGCATAATTTTTAAATTTAATATTTACTCTTATGATATTGACATCAGACCGATTACATATTAAAATATATATGTATATCAGAAAGAAAGGAAACCCGACTTCTCTTTCGTCGGGTGGTGCAAAAAAATGAGTGACGAACTTAATATGGATATGGACATTGTTACCGTTATTGACGACGACGGCAAGGAACATTTATTTGAAGAACTTGACAGAATCGAAACCGAAGACGGCAAAAAATACGTTGCGCTTATCCCCATTTATGACGATGAAGTTGAAATTCTTGACGATGACGGCGATGTGCTCATTCTCAAGGTGACCGAAGGTGACGACGGCGAAACCTATCTTGAGCAGATTGAAGATGACAAGGAATTTAACGAAATCGGCAACATCTTTGAAGACAGACTTATTGAAAAATACGAATTATCGGAAGAATAATCCGTCAAAAAAATAATATAATAAATATATCCTGCCTTGTGCGATAATTATGACCGTTATAACCCAACACGTTATTAAACGGAGAGATGCTTTGTCAGCGGATTGCAGACCTCCCGCTTTTGCGGACGAAGGGAGCGTGAACCTGACTCGCTATCACCACCCTGCTTTTAAGCAGGTTATACACGTCATTTCCGGCTTGGCGGGAGCCGAGTGTCTTTGCGGCACTCGGCATTTTTTTATGGGAAAAAGTATATTCGTCCGTCGGGTGAATAAAGTTTATTTTTCATCTTGCAAAATATGGCGGACTGTGTTATCCTATTAGCAACATTTTTTCAAAAGGACGTGGGATAATGCTTAAAAAACTTGATGACTTTTTTGAAATTACAAAGCGTGGCTCAACGGTAAAAACGGAAATTATTGCAGGTCTTACCACATTTTTCGCCATGGCTTATATCGTTATCGCAAACCCCAACCAACTTGTCGGTTTTAACCGTGAGGGCGATCTGAACAACATCTGGCTTGCAACTTATGTTGCCTCAATTTTAGTTGCCGTTGTCGGTTCGCTTCTTATGTCCCTTTATGCAAAGATGCCTCTTGCTCAGGCTTGCGGTATGGGGCTTAACTCCTTCTTTTTCTCCTCCTTTATTCTTCCCGAAATTGCTTCGGGCAATGTGATAAAGGGCTATCAGGAAGGTCTGTGCGTAATTCTCATTTCCGGTCTTGTTTTTCTCATTATGTCCGTTACGGGTCTTCGTGAATATGTTGCAAGGGCTCTGCCCGAAAATCTCAAGAGAGCAATTCCTGCCGGTATCGGTCTTTTCATTGCTCTTTTAGGCTTCATCGGTGCAGGTATCATTGAAAATAACGAGTACACTCTTGTGCAGCTTTTCGATTTTCACGGTGCGGTTGCAGGTAAAACTTTCTTTGAGTCCTGGTGTGCCATTGCTCCCGTTGTGCTCTCTTTCGTGGGTCTTTGCGTTATGGCTTACCTTGCAAAGAAAAAGGTTACGGGCGCCGTTATCTATACCATTGTGGGTGTCACCGTTCTTTATTATCTTACCACCCGTACTTTGCCCGACTTCAATTTCAGCGACATCGGTGCTTCTTTCTCCGCTTTCAAGGAGTACGGACTTTTCGGTGCTTTCAAGGGCTTTTCCGTATTTTCAGGCGGTGCCTCATCGGTAATAAATGCAGTTGTTCTCGTTATCACTTTCAGCCTTGTTGATATGTTCGATACCGTGGGAACTCTTTATGCTGCGGCGGCACAGTCGGGTATGGTTGACGAAAAAGGCGACCCTCTCAATATGAAAGAGTGTATGAACTCCGACTCAATCGCAACGGCTTGCGGTGCAATTCTGGGCACATCAACGGCAACAACCCTTTCGGAATCTGCGGCAGGTGTTGCGGCAGGCGGAAGAACGGGTCTTACCTCTTTGGTTACTTCAGCGGGCTTTGTGCTCTGCCTTTTCCTGACTCCCCTTGCTTCAATCGTCCCCTCCTGCGCCACGGCTCCTGCTCTTATCTATGTTGGCGTACTTATGGCAAAAGGCTTTGCAAAGGTTGATATGGACGACATCACTTCTGCCGTACCCGCATTCCTTGCTTTCATTCTTATGCCCCTTACATACTCCATTTCAAACGGTATTGCCGTGGGTGCAATCGCTTATGTAATAATCGCAATTTTAAACCGCAAATATACAAAGAAAGACATACCCATTACAATTATCGGCTTGCTTTTCCTTTTAAGATTTTTCCTTGTTACTATGTAAAAAAACAAAAAAATATATAAGACCGCTGTAAAGTTCAGTGCTTTACAACGGTCTTGTTTTTATGCTTCTGCGCTCTGCGAAAAAAATATTTTCCGCTTTTTGAAAGAAAATTGCATATTTTCTGCAATTTTTATGCTTGTCGGGGGTATTAGTAGGGGGTATTTTTTTGCCCTGCTGAAAAAACAGACAAGGAGAATAAAATTTTGAAAAATTCATTTGTATTATTTCACGAGTTCAAAGAGTCCGTTGAACTTCTTTCCGACGAGCAAGCGGGTAAGCTTTTCAAAGCACTTTTCGATTATGAAACAGAGCAGACCGAGCCCGAATTTACAGACGTGGCAATGAAAATCGTTTTCAGCACAATCAGAAACAGCCTTGACAGAAATAAGGAGAAATATGAAAAGCGCTGTAAAAGAAATAAGGAAAACGGCTTGAAAGGCGGAAGACCCAAGAAAGCAAAAGAAACCGAGGAAAACCCAAATAAACCCATTGGGTTATTTGAAAACCCACAAAAAGCCGATAGTGATAGTGAACGTGATAGTGATAGTGATAGTGTTAGTGATAGTGTTTGTGATAGTGAAAGAGATAGTGGAAGTGATTGTGTAAGTGAAAGTGTGTATGTATGTGACAATGTCTTTCCCTCTGCTTCGCAGAAAAACATACATATAACAAATCATAACAAAATAAATCAATCCGATATTAAATCACCAAAGGACAACAACACCTTCACCCTCGGTAAATTCTTCAACGTCACTTTAACCTTCGATGAACTCGTTTCCCTCAAAGATAAATTCCCTGCGAGCTGGGAAAGACGAATAGATGAGCTTTCCTCTTATATGGAGTCCTCGGGAAAAACCTACAATAACTGCTACGCAAAACTTCTCGAATGGAAATTCTTTGATAAGGGTAAAACAGAAGAAGAACTGCAAAAGGATAACGAACGGGAAAAGAAAAAAGACGAGGCTTTCAGAATGACGGAAGACCGACCCTCTTATAATATGGATATGTGGAATAAAAAGTGTTTGAGCCTTATGAACGGTGGGTAATTTTACAATTCATATCAAACAAAAAAAGACCACTGCATTATACAGTAGTCTTAATTTCATTTCTTACCGAGCAGTATAAAATCAATCACCCTATCACTTGCAAGTCCCTCACTGTGAGTGAAGTTTTCTTCTCTGAATTTCTGAAGTTTTTCCGTTTCATAGTCCCCTGCTCTGATAGCCGCTGTCATTTCCTCAAAAGAAAGGCAGACCTTACCCGGTGCAAATTCTTCAAGGGTGCGGTGCAGACTCCTTTTGCTTTCGTAGGTTTCTTTATCAAAGGCAAAGAAAAGCATAGGTTTAGAAAGCATTGCAAACTCATAAATTGAAGAGGAATAATCGGTGATAAGTAAATCCGTCACATAAAAAAGCGAGTTTATGTCGGGATAGTCGGAAAAGTCAATTATCCTTGACTGATATTCCTCTTTGATTTTCATTTTCTCACGGATAAAGGGATGCATTTTGATAAGAAAAACTTTGTCCTCACCGCATAAATCATAGATTTCTTTCTGATTTAAAACATCATAGGGATAATAAGCCGTGCGGACAGAGTCACCTCTGAAAGTTGGGGCGAAAAGAATGATTTTTTTATCCTTTAACTGCGGATATTTTTCGTAAAACTCACTCTTGAAAGCACTTATCTTTTCTGCGTCCGTATAGCCGTCATTCCGCATTAAACCGAAGGGCAGACACTTTTCTTCATCTATACCGAAAACCTCGGAATAGACCTTTTTAAGCCCCTCTGAGCCCACAACGGCATAGTCATACTTGCGGTTAGATGAAACGAAGGGGTGACAGGAACCTTCCTGACCGAATCGGGCATATCCGACACTTTTAAAGCCCACACCTGCGTGCCAGACCTGAATAAGCCGTGTCTTTTTGCAAAGGTTCACGTGCTCGAAAAAAGGCTCGTAATCGTCAATGAAAATACAGTCCTGCTTTGCACAGAGAAAGACAAGACGAAACCACTGAAGAAAAAGTTTTATCCCCGTGGTATTAAGTGCCTTTGAAAAGTGATAGGAAATTTGAAACTCCTTGTCGAGCCCACGCTCTTTGAGCCTTTCATCAAGGGCTTTAAGGTTTCCGCCCATTGCTCTGTTTTCGCTCATGAGAAGGATTCTGTTTCCCTTTTTCGCCGTAAAAAGCGAGAGAAAACCGTAAAGAAGGTTAAGACACCTGCCAACAAAATTACCCGTTAAGGTGTGTAGTTTTCTTTTTAAGGATGCTTTTTTATCGGGAATGTATCTGCTTTGAGGTTTACTGTCCTCTTTCATAAAAACAGACCTGATAAAACAGCTTTCAATATCTTCCTCAAAATAGGGCACTATACTGAAAACGCAGGCTTTACTCCCCTGCCCGTACCAATAGACTTTGTCAAGAGTCTGAAACTTTTTCAAAAGCCTCTTTTCAATGCAGAGTTTTTCCCACTTGCCGTCTTTGCCGAAAAGTATAAACCATTCACCCGAGGGGAACGGCTCACCTTTTCCCGTGTTAGTGATGTTTATAACGATTTCACCTTTTTCACGCTCAAAGTGCAAAGGACAACTTTTACCGTTGTCCTTGCCTGAAAGTATGAACTGAAAGTTTTCAGTATTTTCGCCGTCAAGAATGATATGAAGATATATGCGCTCCCAATAAATATCGGTAATAAGCATATCTGCCTCCAAAAATCAGTTGTTTTTAAGATTTGCTTTAACTTCGCCTCTTGAAAAACCGAAGATGCTCATTGACTCCTTATAGTCAAGCATTGCACGGAAAATGTAAAGGTCTTCGGGGGTTGTAACCTTGATGTTACCTCTGGGACCCTCAACGATACACACCTCTTTGCCTGCACTTCTCATAAGGGAGCAGGAGTCAACGATGCCGTCATACATGGGGTTTTCGGGACGTACCCCATCGTGAACTGCAATAATATCTTTAAGATAGAAACTCTGGGGAGCCTGTGCAGTATAGAACTCGTTACGGGGAGGTGCCGTATCAATCTTCACGCCGTCTTTACTGCTTACGGGTGTTTCAAACATAGGCGTGCAGGTAATTGCGGTTCTGTTTGCTTTAACCGAAGCGATGTTTGCAGAGATAACGTCCTTATTGATGCAGGGACGGACACCGTCGTGAATGAGTACGATTGCATCGTCGTTATTTGCCTTTGCAGCCATAAGTCCCTGATAGATTGAGTCCTGACCCGTTGTGCCGCCGGGCACGATATTTGCAATTTTAGTAAGCATAAACTTCTTTGCAAGTTTTTTCAGCTGAGGGATATAGTCCTCACGGCAGGCAACGTAAATTTCGTCGATTTCATCGTGTTCTTCAAAGAGTTCAAGGGTGTGGATAAGAATGGGTTTACCGTCAACTTCAAGGAACTGCTTGGGTATACCCGAGCCCATTCTGGCGCCGCTGCCGCCTGCAAAAATTATTGCTACGTTCTTCATATTATTTTAACTCCTCTTCGCTTTCTATAAATTCAAGGGTGCGTCTGAAACCGTCTTTAACGGAGTACTGAGGCTCCCAACCGAGTGCTCTTAACTTCTTGCTTGAAAGAATACCTAAAGTATAGGGTGCAGTACCCTTTGTGCCGCCTTCGGGAATATCAAAAACAAGTTTAAGGTTTCTTTCGGGATAGATGCCCACCATAATTTCAGCAAGTTCTCTTATGGAAACCTTGCAGTTTTCGTTGCCGATGTTATATGCAATCTCATCGGAGTCAAGAAGGATTCTGAACATACCTGCAATTGCATCGGCAATATAAGTGTAAGTTCTGACGGCTGTACCCATACTCTTGAGCACAATATCCTCGTTGTGAACGATATTCTTGAGGAAATCAGCCTGAACTCTGCCGTCATAGATGGACATTCCGGGACCGTAGGTGTGAGCAAGACGGGCAATTTTTACGTTAAGTCCGTACTGTGCGGCAAAACTTACGCACATGGTTTCCGCCGCTTTTTTACCCTCGGAATAACAGGAACGGGGGTTAAGCTGGTCAACGAAACCGTAGGTATCTTCATAGAAAAGTTCCTGATTTTCATAGGGTTGTCCGTAAATCTCTCTTGAAGAAATGAAAAGGTAGCCGTCGGCTTTTTTCTCATTTGCAAGAAGGAGTGTGTTGAAAGTACCGATGGTATTTGCCGCAATTGTTTCAACGGGGTAGTTCTGCATAATAAGAGGACTTGCAGGACTTGCGGCGTGTACGATATAGTCGATTTTTTCTTCCGTTTCGTACTTCTCGGTTACATCGTGAACTACAACTTCAACATCATCTCTGTCGGTGATTTCCTTTAAAAGTTTTTTCGGATTTCTCACCATGGCAACAGCCTTGATGTTGTAGCCGTACAAGTCGTTGAGTCTTGTCAGTACGTAGAGCATATACGAGCCCACCATACCGCTTGCACCCGTAATGAGAACAGTTTTGCCTTTGAGTTTTTCCCAATTTATTTTTTCGGCAATAATCTGTTCAAGGTCTTCAAGTAAAATTTTATTCATTGAGTTTTCCTCCGATTAAATTCTGTTTATCTTTTTAAGGTAAGCCATAATCTCGCCGTAAATTCTCTCACAGTTGTTGAAATCGTCAAAATAGAAGAACTTATCAGCGTTTGCTCTGTACTTATCTTTGATTCGGCACTGATTTCTCATATAATCGCAGAGTTCACCGATAATCTGCTCCTCATTCTTGCATACGGGACCAAAGCCCATAGTTTCATAGTCAAGTCCGCCTGCATCATAGTGAGGAGGAAGTCTGTCGGGGTGATAGTAAACGAGAGGCTTCCTCTGATATGCAAAGTCAAACTGTACACCTGAATAGTCCGTTACCATAAGTGAGGACTCGGTGAGAATCTTCTCATAGTTAATGTCGCCCGTTGCAGGAATAATATCAACAAATTCGTTTCTGTCAAAGTCTTCAAGCTGACCGCTCATGGCAGGGTGAAGAAGATAGATAAGTTTATATCCCGTTTCGTTGGCACAGTCAATAAGTTCCTTATTGTTGATAAGACTGTTATAAATCTTGAAATATTCGCTGTTTTTGAAGTTATCGTTATGGGTCTTCTTAATGTGGGCAACGCTTGAGTTTACAACGTTTCTTCTCCAGGTAGGAGTAATAAGAATAATCTTCTGATCGTTGCTTTTCAGTCCGTCGTATCTTGCAAGACCCGTCAGTTTGATGCTTTCGGGTGAATAGCCGTACATTTCGTCGGAAATATTTTCCGTTTCAAATTCGGAAGCACAGCAGTAAAGTTTGATATTATCGAAAAGTCTGTTCTGATACTGTGCGATTTTCTGAATTGTAAGGCCGTGCTGAATACAGATAACCTCGGGATTAAACAGTCCGCAGACATAGTCCTTTGCCATATAGTCAAAGCCGCAGGACGAAACAATGTTTGCGTGAGTGTTAAGAATAACCTCTGAGTGAAGTGCAATAAATCTTGCCTTGAAGGATTTGAAGACAAGGACTCGCTTACCGCACTGCTTTTTAAGACGCTTATAATCGGGAGAATCTTTCTTTATCAGATAGTATACATTTGCCTTGTTATCTTTAAGGCAATACTGATACATATACTCGCCGTTGTCCCCTGCCTTATAAAGTTTGTCCCATGCCATCCAGATGTGCTTGTTTTTGTAGAAGGGTCTTGTGACGAAATAGAGCCAGCGGAAAAGAATGAGAACAATTGTTTTGATACCTACGGAAGTAAAGAGTTGTCTGCCCCAATACTTCTTGATTCTTGCTTTATCAAAATTATATTCATGTTTGAAGCGCTGACCGAAGGTTGATTCCTCAAAGAAAATTGAATCTTTCTCGTTGACAAGAAGAAACTTTCCTTCATTCCAATAGGAGTTTTCAAACTCACTGAGTCTTGAATAAACGCTTGAGAAATAAAGGTTGTGTATGAATGTGATGCCGTTATATTCACCGCAGATGCTGAGTGAATCCTTAACCTTTACATCGTCAAGGTTAATTTCAAGGATAAAACGGCGTCTTTTTGCAATTGTTTTGCCGAAAATTTTCATAAGAGGATAGATGCCCGAGTGCTTGACCTCAATACGCTTTTTGAGGTCTTCGGCAGGAATATCAGCATCTGCACTTCTGCTTTTGAGTTCGGCGTAAACGTCAAATCTGTCTTCATCAAGGAAGTCAATAACCGTTGTTGAGCAGTCAAAATAAAGAGTGTTATCTCTTTTGTTGATTGCGTAAATGGTGGCTTTTTCCTTTGACAAATCAGAAATATAAGTTTTGGAAATATACTGTCCGTCTTTGAAAGTGGTGAAATAAACTTTGTTGTTTGAACAGTACTCCACAACTTCCAGACCGAGTGTTCTGTACTTATTCTTAAGAAGATAAGTCTTAATCCAACGGGGTATTTTGAACCAGTGCTTCATTTTGTTACCCTCGTCATCGGTGCCGTGCTGAAGAATAATTTTGTCGTCAACATAACAGAGAAGGTCAAAAATGCGCTGAACAAACTCCTCGTAATTCTCTTTGGGAACAATACCCTTGTTTCTGTCCTGAAGATTACAGTTAATCTTTGCGTGGATAAGGTACATTATCGCTTCCTGAAGATAAACGGGAGTTATCCTGTCTTTCTGCATTTCTTTCAGGTAATTTTCAAGGGACTCTTTATACCACCACTCCTTATACTGTACTGCACATTTTGAAGTGTTGTTTTCAAAGGGCTCATAGGAAGTGATTTTTGAATTGTGACGATAGTAATATTTAGTGTTATTGCGTATTAAATCGAGGATAAATTTTATGTCACATTCGTCGAACCAGTCGCCGTCGAAAGTCAATCCCTCAACAAGAGTTGCGTGAACAAAATATCCGAGGATATTAAGAGGAATACCGTAGGGCTCTTTTTCAAGGTTATAGTTTCTGCTCTTGGTGGGCTGGAGAGGATATACAGTTCTGACATCAAGTTCTCTGTCGTGATAACCGACATTGAGAATTACGGTTCTGTTTGCGGTACTTTTTGAGCCGTGAACAAAAACATTCTTTGAACTGTAAAAGGAATTGGTGTTGATGAAGTTGATAATTTCACCCTTTGCCTTTTTAAGACCTGCATTATAAAGAGCAGCAAGGTCGGCGTCTTCAAGTTCTTCGTAAGTTACGGAAACCTTTTTTGATATATCGGAAAGATATTCTTCGTCAATAGGCATACCGCTTGAATCTTCGATGATAACTTCCACCGAAGACAAATCAAAGTTCTGCTGTTCAAGGATTCTGTCAAGAGTTATTTCATAACTGTCGTTTGTTTTTGCAACAATAACACTGATTTTCTTTTCATAGATTTTCTCATGAACGGAGCCATCTTCGTCTGTCAGAAATTCTTCTTCAACGTCTTCATCGGAAATTTCTTCAAAAACGTTTTCTTCCCTTTCCTGTGCATCCTCTGACAAATGAATATCTTCGTCGTTATTTCTAAGAATTTCAGTATTATTTCCTTCGTTGTTTACATCTTCACTGTTCATATTTTCGTTAATCATAGTATAACTCCTCGATTTTTAAAAGTAATTTCAGATAAAGCCTATGGGCAAAGTCTGAAAATAATAGACTGTTCAATAAACAAGGCAACACACTCTATTTAAGTTATTGTAACATATATGCCGAAAAAATACAATAAAAAATAAAAAAATGTCGGTAAATGAGTGGTGATACGGATAAATCGTTTTTTTAACCTTCAGTTAAAACTTTTAACCCAGGTTACCAAAGATCCGTGATGTGTGTTTTCACGTACCGTACCCAACATAAAGTCGGTCACGGGACCGTTACGTCTCATTTTTTCAAGAATTGCCTGCTGAAGTTCTTCCACGGACATATCTTCATAGGGTTTGTTCCAATCTGCAACTGCTTTTTCGGGCTCTTTTTCTTCCTGCACTTTTACAGGTTCGATTGTTTCAGTCCGCTCTTGTGTAATTTCCGATTTCTCGGGCACTTGTGCAGCCTTTACAGGTTCAGATGAGTTCTCGATTCTCACTGATTTTACAGGTGTAAAGTTTTCACAAAGACAACCTTCGGCAATCCAGATTTCGCCGCAATTTGCAGCCACCGTCACCTGAATGTATCCGTCGGTCACACCGATTTCTTCACCCGATAATGCACCGATATACTTATTGAATTTACCGCAAGGAAGAGTCATATTCACTTCGTTGCCGCTATTGTTGACGGTAATAATTACAGACTTGCCGTCAAGAGTTCTCTCGTAAGCAAAATGAGTGGTCTGCAATTCCAACTCCTTGTAATCACCATAACAAAGGGCAGGTGTGTTTTGACGAATTTTGCCAAGAGCCGAAATAAGTTTTGTGCAAGGATTTGTTTCCGCAGCATCCTTGTAATCCTCATAATTTAATTCAGGTCTTAAGGAATCGTCCGAGAAGCGTTCTTTTCTTCCTTCAATACCAAATTCAGAGCCGTAATAGATTGACGGAATCCCCGGCAAAGAATAAAGCATTATGTGAACAGGTAAAAAATGTGCTTTGTTCGTGAGTTTCGTATAAATTCGCTCAACATCATGATTGTCAACAAAGGTATAAAGTTTCAGACGATTCCCTGTCATATCACTTACATACTTGATTGTATGAGCGATTTCAAAATAGTTACGGTCATTATGGGCGGAATATAAAGCCTTGTGAAGCATATAGTTCGTTACGGAATGAAGTGTTCCGTCATTTGCCCAGCGTGAATAATTGCCGTGAATAACCTCACCCATAAGCCAAAAATCAGGCTTTACTTCATTTGCTGCCTGACGGATTACCTGCATATATCCGAAATCCATAACATCCGCCGCATCAAGTCGTATTCCGTCAATATCAAATTCCTTTACCCAGAAACGAATCACATCACAGATGTAATTTCTGACTTCAGGGTTGTGTTGATTCAGTTTTGCAAGAAGGTCGTATCCGCCCCAATTTTCGTAAGAAAAGCCATCGTTAAAGGAGTTGTTTCCTTGGAAATTCACGTTGCAATACCATTCTTTATACCGAGAATTTTCTTTGTTTTGCCTGATGTCCTTAAACGCAAAGAAATCACGGCCCGTATGGTTAAACACGCCGTCTAAAATCACTCGGATTCCGTCTTTGTGACATGCTGATATAAAGTCAGTAAGGTCTTCGTTTGTGCCGAGTCTTGAGTCTAATTTTTTGTAATCCGTTGTTTCGTAACCATGCCCTACGGATTCGAAAAGAGGCCCGATGTAAAGGGCGTTACAACCAATTTCTTTTATGTGAGAAATCCAAGGCAACAAAGTGTTCAACCTGTGAACAGGCCCGCTGTAAGAATTTTGCTTTGGTGCCCCTGTCATTCCCAACGGATAAATATGATAAAATACAGCCTCATCATACCATGCCATATTTTCCCCTCCTGATTTTGTGAAAATATATCTCTTTTAAGTTACATTATTCGTAGGGCTCGGCGCCCCGACGAGCCGTTAAATTAGGCATTGTTTTGCGGACAGCC
>CAYNIN010000047.1:5419-12556 GCA_964397395.1 uncultured Faecalibacterium sp. | reverse complement strand
TTGTTTCCGATCAGTTTGCATCTGTCGGTCGTTCATCCTTCGGTGCAACAACAGGTACAATTTATAACGATCTTTCCGATGAGTATATTGCTTCAAGAATTGAAGCAGGTTTCGGCAAGTATATCTCACCTGACGGTCAGATAGATGCTTCAACTTGTCTTTTCCCGGAAAGCACATGGTTTATTAAAGGTTCAAGCCATTCTAACTGGTCTGATTGGGAGTTAAGACTTCTTTATGATATTGCTTCATCTGAGGAAAAGGTTACAATAAACAATTCTTGTTGGCCGTCACAGTTTGTGGTTTATTCCTACACTAATCCCGATGAGGATTCTGACGGCGAAATTGAACCTATGACAACAGAAAACTGCGACACGGAAAACTGGGAAGCAGAAGAAAGATTAGATAATCCCACAAATAAGTACGGTAAGATTTTTGTTGCGGTGACTTCCCTGTTAAATTGGTTTATGGAACTTATTAAGAAAATATTTAAATTGGGATAATTTTATCAGTATTTGTATATGTTAAAACATAATATGGTTGAAAATATTTTGTTGTTAATTTGAGCTTTAAATACAAAAATCGACGAATTTCGACAGAAGTTCGTCGGTTTTTAATTTGGGAGAAAGTCAAAACTTTTTTCACTTTGCTTATTGACAACGCAAACTCCTTGTGATATACTACCACAGGTTAAAAGACAAAAATATCAGTAAGGCGGTGAGGCAACATGAAAAAGATGCAAATTTTCTCTGATGTTGTTTTCACTTTTTCTTTTATTTGTGATATTTCTTTTATTGACGGGTAACGTTGCTACTCGTTATTTTTTTATTATTTTTTGAAGTTTCTTGATGAATTTTTATTGATTTATTTTAATGTGTATTGTATAATTATTTAAATATAAATAATTTATCTGTTATTGAGATGTTTCTTTATGAAAAGGAGTGGCACAAAATGAAACATTTACTTAAATTACTCGATTGGTCAACTGAGGATATTCTTGAAACCCTTGACCTTGCAGACAAACTCAAAGCCGAAAAGAAAGCGGGCATAAAGCACCATATTCTTGAAGGCAAGACTCTTGGTATGATTTTTGAAAAAAGTTCAACAAGAACAAGAGTTTCCTTTGAAGTTGGTATGTATGACCTTGGCGGACAGGCTCTTTTCCTTTCCTCAAAAGATCTCCAGATAGGCAGAGGCGAGCCCGTCGAAGATACAGCGAGAGTTCTTTCAAGATTTCTTGACGGCATTATGATAAGAACTTTTGAACAGCAGGAGGTTGAAACTCTTGCGGAAAAAGGCACGATACCCATTATCAACGGTCTTACGGACTTCTGTCATCCTTGCCAGGTACTTGCAGACTTACAGACAATCCGTGAACGTAAAGGTTCGCTTGAAGGCAAAAAACTCTGCTATGTCGGTGACGGCAACAATATGGCTAACAGTCTTATTGTCGGCGGTATCAAAACAGGTATGTCCGTTGCAATTGCCTGCCCCAAGGGTTATGAACCCGATGCGGAAATTATGAAGTGGGCAAAAGAAAACGGTGACTTTGTCTGTACGGATAACATTCTCGAAGCAGCAAAGGGCTCTGACGTGCTTTACACAGACGTATGGGCATCAATGGGTCAGGAAGAAGAAGCCGAACAGAGAAAGAAAATTTTCAAAGATTACCAGATAAACGATGAGGTTGTCGGCGTATCAAACGAGGGCGTTATGGTGCTTCACTGTCTGCCTGCTCACCGTGGCGAAGAAATCACCGCAAAAGTACTTGAAGAACACGCTGATGAAATTTTTGACGAGGCAGAAAACAGACTTCATGCACAGAAAGCAGTCCTTGTCAGATGTATGGCTTAAAAGAATCAAATTTATTATAACAGAAAGGACTTCACGGCTAAGGCTGTGAAGGGGGTGTACTTATGAAAAAACGTTATTTGGTTTTACAGGACGGTACCGTTTTTGAAGGCTATGCTTTCGGTGCCGAAACAGAGTGTGTGGGCGAACTTATCTTCTCTACAAAGGCAGTCGGCTACATCGAAACTCTTACAGACCCTTCTTACTACGGACAGATTGTTGTGCAGACTTTTCCTCTTGTCGGTAACTACGGCATAATTGAGGAAGATTTTATCGGCGAAGCAAAACTTCACGGTTACGTTGTAAGAGAGCACTGTCAGGCTCCTTCAAATTTCAGATGTGAATATACTCTTGACACCTTCCTTAAAACCAAGGGTATTCCGGGTATTTACGGTGTTGATACAAGAGAAATTACAAATATTATCCGTGACGGCGGCATACAGAACGCTAAAATCTGTGACGAAATTCCTGCAGACCTTGAAGAAATCAAAAATTTCAAAGTTGTGGCTTCTGTCGAAAATACAACGAGAAAAGAAAAGGAAATCTTTGAAGCTGTCGGTGAAGAAAAAATGCACATCGCTCTTTTAGACCTCGGTGCAACGAAACTTCTTGAAAAGGCTCTTTCAGAAAAAGGCGCAAAGGTTACCGTTCTTCCCGCTTACACAAAGGCAGAAGAAATCCTTGCTCTCGGTGCCGATGCAGTTGTACTTTCCGAAGGCGCAGGCAATCCTGCAGAAAATGAAAGCATAATTGTTGAAATTAAGGCTCTTATGGGAAAAGTTGCTGTGTTCGGTATAGGTCTGGGTCATCAGTTAATGGCTCTTTCTCAAGGCGCAGAAACAGAGAAACTTACCTACGGTCATCACGGTTCAAATCAGCCCTGCAAAGTCGTCGGTACACCGAGAACGCTCATCACTTCACAGAATCACAACTATGCAGTTAAAGAAGATTCAGTCAAAAACGGTAAAATCAGTCACAAAAACTGTAACGACGGCACCGTTGAGGGTATTGAATATTGCGATATAAAGGCATCTTCCGTTCAGTTTGAAGTTTCTGCCGACTATATCATTGGTAAGTTAAACGAAATGAAGGAGGAGAAATAATATGCCGCTTAATAAAGATATCAAAAAAGTTCTCGTTATCGGTTCAGGTCCTATCGTAATCGGTCAGGCTGCCGAATTTGACTATGCAGGCGCCCAGGCTTGCCGTGTTCTTAAAGAAGCAGGCGTAAATGTTGTTCTCGTTAACTCCAACCCCGCCACAATTATGACGGATAAGGCTCTTGCAGACGAAATCTATCTTGAGCCTCTCACAACAGATACTCTCAAGAGAATCATCAAACTCGAAAAGCCCGACTCACTTCTTGCAGGTCTTGGCGGTCAGTGCGGTCTTACTCTTGCCATGCAACTCTGGAAAGAAGGCTTCCTTCAGGAAAACAACGTTGCCCTTATCGGTACTGACGTTGAGGCTATTGATAAATCCGAAGACAGACAGCTTTTCAGAGATACCATGCAGTCAATCAATCAGCCCTGCATACCTTCTGAAATTTCCTATGATATAGAAACATCTCTTCAGATTGCAAAAGATATCGGTTATCCCGTTATTGTCCGTCCTGCTTTCACTCTCGGCGGTGCAGGCGGCGGTGTTGCATACAACGAAGAAGAACTCCGCATTATTGCTAAAACAGGTCTGGATGCTTCTCCCATTACTCAGATTCTTGTTGAAAAGTATATCAAGGGCTGGAAAGAAATCGAATTTGAAACAATGCGTGACAACGCAGGTAACGTAATTGCTATCTGCTCAATGGAAAACTTCGACCCCGTCGGTGTTCATACAGGTGACAGTATCGTTGTTGCTCCTGCACTCACACTTTCAAATAAAGAATATTCAATGCTCCGTCAGGCTTCTCTTGACATCGTTTCAACTCTTAACATCGTCGGCGGTTGTAACTGTCAGTTTGCCCTTAACCCCGACACCTTTGAATATGCGGTTATCGAGGTTAACCCCAGAGTTTCCCGTTCATCTGCCCTTGCAAGTAAAGCAACGGGTTATCCCATTGCAAAGATGACAACAAAACTTGCTCTCGGCTATAACCTTGATGAAATTATGAATGACATCACAGGCTGTACCTGTGCTTGCTTTGAGCCCAGCGTTGACTATGTTGTTGTCAAGTTCCCCAAATGGCCCTTCGATAAGTTCCTTGGTTCATCAAGAAAACTCGGCACACAGATGAAGGCTACGGGCGAAGTTATGTCTATCGGTCAGAGTTTTGAAGAAGCAATTATGAAGGCAGTCAGAGGTGCGGAAATTTCTCTTGACACCCTCAATGCCGCGCCCATTAACGATAAATCTTTGCTTGAAAGACTTGATACTGCCGATGACAGAAGAATTTTCACAATCTTCGAAGCCATCAAAGCGGGTATGTCCGACAAGGAAATCAACGATATCACAAAAGTTGACAAATGGTTTATTGCAAAACTCCGCAACCTTGCTGATTTTGAAAATGAAATTACGGGCAAGGTTCTTACCAAAGAACAGTACGGCAGAGCAAAGAAGTTAGGTTATACCGACAAAACTTTAAGAAAGTTCTGCGACTTTGACGAATCTTTCCATCAGAAAGCAAGTTACAAAATGGTTGATACCTGCGGTGCAGAATTTTCCGCAAGCACACCTTATTTCTATTCTTCCTACGATAAGGCTTGCGAATCAAGAAGATATAAGCGTTCAGGCAAAGACGTCGTAATGGTTCTCGGCTCAGGACCTATCAGAATCGGTCAGGGTATTGAATTTGACTATTCATCCGTTCATTGCGTATGGACTCTTAAAGAACTCGGCTACGATGTGGTTATCGTTAACAATAACCCCGAAACCGTTTCAACAGACTACGATACGGCTGACAGACTTTACTTCGAGCCTCTTTGCGAAGAAGATGTTATGAACATCATCGAAGTTGAAAAGCCCATCGGCGTTGTTGTTGCCTTCGGCGGTCAGACTGCTATCAAACTTACAAAATTCCTTGACGATAACGGTATCAAAATCCTTGGAACTTCTCAGGAAGGTATCGACAAAGCCGAAGACAGAGAAAAGTTTGACGCACTTCTTGAACAGTACGGCTTTATGCGTCCCAAGGGTTGCGGTGTTATGACCCTTGAAGAAGCACTCAAAGCAGCAAACGAACTGACTTATCCCGTTCTTCTCAGACCTTCCTATGTTATCGGCGGTCAGAATATGATGATTGTTCATAACGACACTGAAGTTGAGAGATATATGAACAAGATTCTCTCAACGGGTATTGAAAATCCCGTTCTCGTTGATAAATATATGAGCGGTACGGAAATTGAAGTTGACGTTATTTCCGACGGTAAAGACGTTCTCATTCCCGGTATTATGCAGCACATTGAACGTGCAGGCGTTCACTCGGGTGACTCAATTGCCGTTTATCCTCCTTTCTCACTTACGGATAAAATGACACAGACCGTTGTTGACTGCTCTGAAAAACTCGCTCTTGCTCTCGGTACAAAGGGTCTTGTTAACATTCAGTATCTTATCTATGAAAATCAACTCTATGTTATCGAAGTTAACCCCAGAGCATCAAGAACGATTCCTTATATCAGTAAGGTTACAAACGTTCCTATGGTTGACCTTGCAACAAAGGTTATGACGGGTACTGCTCTTAAAGATTTAGGCTACGGCACGGGTCTTTACGAAGCACCTCCTTACTTTGCAGTTAAGGCTCCCGTATTCTCTTTTGAAAAACTCAACGACGTCAACAGTTACCTCGGACCCGAAATGAAGTCCACGGGTGAAGTTCTCGGTATCGGTAAAACTCTTAACGAAGCACTTTTCAAGGGTCTTACTTCATCGGGCATCAAAGTTAATTCCAAAAACACTTCAAAGGAAATGGGCGTTCTTCTTTCTGTTGACGACCACGACCTTGACGAAATCGTTTCTCTTGCAAAGAAACTTCAGGATTTAGGTGTTCACATCTATGCCGCAAAGGATACGGCAAGAGCAATCGTAAATCTCGGTATCAACGTAACCTATGTAAAGGGTATCAGAGAAAGCGACTACTGCTTCAAACTTCTTGAAAGCGGAAAGATCAACTTCATCGTTTATACGGGTGCTCTCTTTGATCAGACGATGGATCACTATATTGCCCTTCACAGAAAAGCACTTCAACTGGGCATTGCCTGCTTCACATCACTTGACACGGCAAACGCAATGCTTGATATTATGGCAAGTAACTATAATCAGCATAATACGGAACTTATCGACATCAACAGTATGCGTACCGAAAGAAACGTCTTCAAGTTCTCCAAAATGCACGGTACGGGCAATGACTATATCTTCATTGATAACCGTGACGGCAAAATTACTTGTCCCGAATCTCTCTGCATCAACTTCTGTGAACGTCATTACGGTATCGGCGGATACGGCTTTATCCTTATTGAAAACAGTGATGTTGCCGATGCAAAAATGCGTGTATTCAACCGTGACGGCAGTGAAGGTAAAACGGCAGGTAACGCAATCCGCTGCGTAGGTAAACTCCTTTACGATAAGGGTATCGTAAACAAGGAAGAACTCACCGTTGAAACAGGTGCAGGTATAATGAATCTGAAACTTTACATCTCAAACAAGAGAGTAACGGCAGTTCAGGTTGATATGGGCAAGCCTTGCTTTGATGCCGCATCGCTTCCTTGCACTCTTGATGAAGAAACAATCGTCGACTATCCCATTACAATCGGTGCCAACAGTTATAACATTACTTGTGTAAGCCTTGGTAACCCCCATTGTGTAGTATTTGAGAAGAATGTTGATGCTCTCGACCTTCAGGAAATCGGCCCCGCTTTTGAAAATGCTGAAATCTTCCCCGAAAGAATCAACACCGAATTTGTAAGAGTTGTTAACAGCCATACTCTTAAAATGAGAGTATTTGAAAGAGGTAACGGCGAAACCTTTGCTTGCGGTACAGGTGCTTGTGCGGCCGTTGTTGCAGCAGTTGAAAACGGCTTCTGCAAGAAGGGTGAAGAAATCACCGTTAAACTCAAAGGCGGCGACCTTGCAGTAACTTATAACGATGACGGTATCTTCCTTACAGGTAATGCAGTGCTCGTTTATGAGGGCGAAGCAGAATATTGATTTATGTTACGAAAACCCGACGTTTTGTCGGGTTTTTCTGCTTTTTTAAGTAAAAATATCAGGGCGAGTCCCGATAAACGTACTGAGTTCTCGGGCAGTATTGATTTATCATTTATTGCATTATATAATCATACTGCAATAAAATTTCGG
>CAYNIN010000047.1:0-5319 GCA_964397395.1 uncultured Faecalibacterium sp. | reverse complement strand
TTTCGGCAGAACAGAGCATTATGATAATCACGGTCAAAAAATCGGTTATTCAAGGCAAGGATTGTTTGACAGAGTCGAGCATTATGACGAAAGTGGTAAAAACGTCGGTTTCAGTCGTCACGGACTTTTTTCTTCTTATAATCATTATAAGAAGAAATGAAATATATTAAATGACAAAAAAGGTGTCATAATGGCACCTTTTTCTTTTGGTTATGACTTGAATTGGTCTTATCTTTAATGTATAATAAAAAGGATATATAATGTTAACAGGAGTAATACTTTAATGAGCAGAGTTATTGTTATAGGTGCAGGTGCGGCAGGTCTTATGGCGTCGGGTGTTGCCTCGGAAAAAGGTGAAGACGTTTTACTTATCGAAAAGAACGAAAGACCTGCAAGAAAGGTTATGATAACGGGTAAGGGCAGATGTAATGTTACAAATAACTGCAACCTTATCAATGATCTTATTGCCAACGTACCCACCAACGGCAGATTTTTATACGGCGCATTTTCAAAGTTTATGCCCGTGGATACAATGGAGTTTTTCGAAGATATGGGCGTACCTCTTAAAGTTGAAAGAGGTAACAGAGTTTTTCCTGAAAGCGATAAAGCCGTTGACATAGTTGACGCTCTCAATGCTTTCAGTCAGGACGGCGGTGCAAAGCGTATTCAGGGCACCGTAAAAGAACTCATAATCGAGGATAATACCGTCAAAGGTGTAATTCTTGAAGACGGCACACAGTATGAAGCAGACAGTGTTATCGTTGCAACAGGCGGTGTTTCTTATCCGCTCACCGGCTCAACGGGTGACGGCTATACTCTTGCAAAGCAGGCAGGACACACTATTGTTGACCTGAAGCCTTCTCTTGTACCTCTTAACTGTCACGAGGGCTTCTGTATGGATTTGCAGGGACTTTCACTTAAAAACATTGAAATATCTGTTATCAGCACGGAAAACTATAAAGAAGTATATAAGGACTTCGGTGAAATGCTTTTCACTCATTTCGGTGTATCGGGGCCCGTTATTCTTTCGGCAAGTGCACATCTTAAAGATATGAAAGAAAGAAAATATGAAATTCATATCGACCTGAAACCTGCTCTTTCATATGAGCAACTCGACAAGCGTATACAGAGAGATTTCCTTGAAAACGCAAACAAGAACTTTATAAACGCTCTCGATGCTTTACTGCCCAAGAAAATCGTACCTGTTATCGTTAAACTTACGGGTATTAAACCCTCAACAAAGGTTAATCAGGTAACAAAGGAAATGAGAGCAAAACTTGTCAATATCCTTAAGGATTTAAAGGTTACGGTGCTTTCTTTCAGACCGATTGAGGAGGCTATCATTACCTCGGGCGGAGTCAGCACCAAAGAAATCGATCCTAAAACTATGGAATCAAAACTCTGCAAAGGTCTTTATTTCGCAGGTGAAGTAATAGACGTTGACGCATACACAGGCGGATTTAATTTACAAATTGCATTTTCAACGGGCAGACTTGCCGGTGAAAGTGTCTGATAAAAGGAGAAAGAGATATGAATAAAGTAATAAACGTTGCAATTGACGGCCCTGCAGGTGCAGGTAAAAGCACAATTTCAAGAATAGCCGCATCAGAACTCGGCTACATTTACATTGATACGGGTGCACTTTACAGAACGGTAGGACTTAACGCTATGCGAAAAGGTGCAGACCTAGACAATCCCGAATCAATTATTGCAACTCTCACAGATGACCTTAAGGTCGAACTTAAATTTATCGACGGTCAGCAGAGAATGTTCCTTTGCGGTGAAGATGTTTCGGAAAAAATCAGAGTACCCGAAGCCTCAATGGCGGCATCAAAGGTTTCTGCCATACCAAAAGTAAGAGAATTTCTCTTTGATTTGCAGAAAAATCTTGCAAAAGAAAATAACTGCATAATGGACGGACGTGACATCGGCACCGTTGTACTTCCCGATGCAGACGTTAAGATTTTTCTTACCGCTTCACCCGAAGCCAGAGCAAAAAGAAGATACGATGAACTTATTGAAAAGGGTATGGACGTGAAATACGAAGACGTTCTTGCCGATATGATTCAGCGTGACTATAACGACTCGCACAGAGAAATTGCACCCTTAAAGCAGGCAGACGACGCAATACTCTGCGACACAAGCGGATTTGAACTTGAGCAGTCAGTAAAACTTATAATTGACACAATCAAGGGCAATATATAAGTAATATTATATATTGCGGGTTGATGATATTTGAACTTTGACTATTCAAAACACAAAAGATATAAACTTTATTATTTAGGTAAACCCACGGCAAAGATTTTATCTTATATTGTCTATGATATGAAGTGCTCGGGCAGAGAAAACATACCCGAAGAGGGGCCTTTTATTATTGCCTCTAACCACATTGCTTTTTCTGACCCTGCTCTTATCGTTGCCCACTGTCCGAGAACGGTGCATTTTATGGCAAAGAGCGAACTTTTCGAGAAAAAGCATATTGCCGCATTTATGCGGAATATGAACGCTTTTCCCGTAAAACGAAACTATTCAGACAGAAATGCCATACGCTATGCCAAGAGCGTTATTGATAAAGGCTGGGTACTCGGTATTTTCCCTGAGGGCAGACGTGTCAGGGAATCCGCTTCACCTGTAGAGGCAAAAGCAGGTGTTGCTTATCTTGCAAGAGCAACGGGAGCCGATGTGCTTCCCGTTTGTATTTACCGAAATCCTGAAGACAAACGCAAGCGCCATTCCATAAGCCTTGTTTTCGGTAAGGTTATAAAAAACAGCGACCTCGGCTTCGGCAATGGGAACAAAACCGAAGAAATTAACAATGCGGCAGAAATAATAATGTCAGAAATTAAAAAGATGTGGGAGGAAGAAAATTGCAGATAGAAGTTGCAAAAACGGCAGGCTTCTGCTTCGGAGTAAACCGTGCAGTAAATATGGTTTATAAAAAACTTAAAGACGGCTCCAAGGTCTGCACTCTCGGCCCCATAATTCACAATCCTGTTGTTATAGAAGAAATGGAAAAAAGGGGAGTGAAGATCGTTTCTTCACCCGAAGAAATCCCTGAAGGTTATGAGGTAATTGTCAGAGCACACGGCATATCTCTTGAAATGCGTGAGAAACTTGAAAAACTCGGCATAAAGAGTTATGATGCAACTTGTCCCTATGTTTTAAGAATACAGAAACTCGTTTCAGAGCATACCGCCGAAAATAACCTTCTTCTCATAGCGGGGGACTGCAATCATCCCGAGGTAAAGGCATTCAGAAGTTACTGTAAAGGTCAGTCATTCGCCTTTAACAACAGCAGTGAACTTGAAAAAATTCTTGAAGAAAACCGGGAAATTTCAAATAAAGAAATTATCCTTCTTGCACAGACAACTTTTTCTTTGAAAGAGTACAAAAAAATCACAGAAATTCTAAAAAAACTCTGTACAAATTGGATTTATTTTGATACAATATGTAAAGCGACCCAAAACAGACAAGATGAAGCACAGGTTTTGTCGAAAAAGAATGACGTTATGCTTGTCATCGGCGGTTCATTCAGTTCAAACACCGTCAAACTTAAAAATCTCTGTCAGGAAAACTGCAGAACGCACCTTATTGAAAGGGTAGAGGAACTGCAAAATATCAGTTTTGAGGGTTGTGAAAAAATAGGCATAACAGCAGGCGCATCAACACCTGCAGGTATAATAAAGGAGGTTGAAGTCATTATGACCGAAAACTTTAATGAACAAAAAATCACAAAGGAGACTCAGGATCAGGAGCTGTTCTATGCAGCCGTTGATAGCATTGACGATACAAGTGATAACCCCAATGTTGTTGGTATTGTTGTTGGCATTGCACCCAACGAGATTCAAGTTGACATTGGCAGAAAATATGCCGGTTTCATCCCTGTAGAAGAATACAGCAATGATCCGACAGCCGACCCCACAAAAGAACTCAAAATCGGCGACGAACTCAATCTCATTATCATGAAAACAAATGATAATGAAGGCACCATGAAACTCTCAAAGCGTCTTTATGACAGAAGAGCATCATGGAAGAACATTGTTGCAGCAAAAGAAAACGACGAAGTTGTTGAAGCCGTTGTAACAGAAGCTGTAAGAGGCGGTGTAATTGCATATCCTATGGGTGCAAGAGTATTTATTCCTGCTTCACTTACAGGTCTTTCAAAGGACGAAGACCTTACCTCACTTGTTAAGGAAAAGGTTAAGTTCAGAATTATCGACATTGACGAACAGAAGAAGAGAGTTGTGGGCTCAATCCGTGCCGTTCTCAGAGAAGAACGCAAAGCAGCAACAGATGCTTTCTGGGCAGACCTTGCTGAAGGTCAGGAATTCACAGGTACTGTTAAGTCACTCACAAACTACGGTGCATTCGTAGATCTTGGCGGTGTTGACGGTATGGTACATATCTCCGAACTTTCCTGGAAACGTATCAAGCATCCCTCAGAAGTTGTTAACGTTGGCGATACCCTCAAGGTATTCGTTAAGGCACTTGACACAGAAAAGAAAAAGATTTCTCTCGGTTACAAGAGAATTGAAGACAATCCCTGGGAAATCCTCAAGAGAGATTATCCCGTTGACTCAGTTGTTGACGCAACAGTTGTCGGTCTTACAACCTTCGGCGCATTTGCAAACGTAATCGACGGTATTGACGGTCTTATCCACATTTCACAGATTGCAGACCGCCACATCGCATCACCCAAAGAAGTTCTTTCAATCGGTGACGTTGTTAAGGTTAAGATTACAGAAATCGACTTTGACAAAAAGCGTGTAAGCCTTTCAATCCGTGCTCTTCTCGAGCCCGCAGTTGAAGCTGAAGAAGCAACTGAAGAAGCAGCAGAAGAAGCTGTTGAAGAAGCTGTTGAAGAAGCAGTTGAAGAAGTTGCAGAAGAAACTGCAGAATAATTAAAAAAATGAAAGCAAGTTCGTTCATCGGACTTGCTTTTTTTCATACGCGGGAAAGGTATATTGCGGCGGTAAGAAAACCCCGCCGAGAAAGTATTGTGCCATTTTGCAATAATTTCGTAGGGAACGACATCCTCACCGTTCCTGAAAATATTTGATATTTGTATAAAAATTTGTAGGGTACGGCACCCTCGACGTACCGTAACAAAGCGTAGAAGGAGTCACGCAGCAACGGATGAGAAGCGGACACGAAAAGCATTGACAAGAAAATATGAAAATGATAAAATATAAACGAAATAGGGGACTTGTGTGTTATATTGCAGGTCAGAGTGAAGCACACAAAAGAACCGTCCCCTTGTGTCTACTTGTATCTTTTTCGTATACCCTTGAATTGTGTTTTGCATTCATCACTGATTAT
>CAYNIN010000046.1:0-12779 GCA_964397395.1 uncultured Faecalibacterium sp. | reverse complement strand
AAGCATCTTTATCCTATTATTGAAATGTAAAGTTTTAAATGAAACAAGGTACTACGAATGTTGAGTTGAGTTGCTCCACAAATTCTTATTTACCGAAACAATTATACCGCACAAAAAATTAAATTACAATCTTAACACCCGCAAATCACCTCTCGCCCACCTCCGCGGCAAAAAATGAAAAAGCCACCGCACGCCTTCTCCGCGACCGCACTTCTTCACTATTACATATTACCTATTACCTAAAAAAGCAGGCACACCGCCTGCTTTTTATCATTTCAGCGTAACTATCGTAACACCGTTTTCGCCTTCGCCGTAAACACCGAGTCGGAAAGATTTTACATACTTGTTTTTCCTGAGATATTCGTGAATACCCTTTCTCAAAACGCCCGTGCCCTTGCCGTGAATTACCGTTATTTCACCAAGTCCAAGGCGAAGCGCTCTGTCAACATAGCGTTCAACTTCAACTATACCTTCTTCAACATTCATACCCCTTAAATCGCAGCGTGTCTGTGCCTCTGAACCGGGAGAGAAAACCCTTTCCTGCTTATTGGGAATATTTCTCGGCTTTGAAGTTTTAGCCGTATTTTTTCCGCAAAGACGGATATTTGATAGCGGTGTGCGCATTTTCATAATGCCTGCCGCAACCTCAACGTTGCCTTTTTTATCCTGAAGTGCCGTTACCGTTGCTGTTTTGCCGATGTCTGCAAGAAGCACTTCATCACCGACTTTAAGAGGTCTGGGAAGTTCATAATTACCGTCCTCAATAACGGCGGCAACAACGGGGTTTGTTATATCGTCAAAATCGGCAAGGCCTCTTTTCATCAGTTGCTTTGCTCTGCGGAGCATTTGTGCCTTGTCGGCAGTCCTGTCACTTTCTTTTTTCAGTTTTTCAAGTTCTGCCGTCAAAGCATAGGCACTTCTCTTTGCCTGCTCAACAATTTTCAAAGCCTGACTCTGTGCCTTTTCAAGTTCTTCCTTACGCATTTTTTCAATGCTTTCCTTGAATTTCAGAGCCTCTTCCTTTTCTTTTTCGGCTTGTTCTTTTAATAGTTCAGCCTCATTTTTCTGCTTTTCAAATTCCTGTCGGCTGTTTTCAAGGGAGTCAATAACATCTTCAAAACGAAGACTTTCTCTTGAAACGAGTTCCTTTGCTCTGTCGATTATATCTTCATCCATACCGAGCCTTGCGGAAATTGCAAAAGCGTTTGAACGTCCGGGAGTACCGATAAGAAGTCGGTAAGTCGGTTTAAGGGAAGCCACGTCAAACTCACAGGAGCCGTTTTCAATTCTCGGTGTCTGTAAAGCGTAGGCTTTCAGTTCCGCATAGTGAGTGGTGGCGGCAATTTTTGCACCCTTTGAATGTATTTTTTCAAGAATTGAAATTGCAAGGGCTGCACCTTCAACGGGGTCAGTACCTGCACCGAGTTCGTCAATGAGCACAAGGCTTTTGCCATCCGCTTTTTCGATAATGTTTATAATATTCACCATGTGGGAAGAAAAGGTTGAAAGGGACTGCTCAATGCTCTGCTCGTCACCGATGTCGGCAAGTATATTATCAAAAACAGAAATTTCACTTTGGTCTTTTACGGGAAGCATAAGACCGCACATAGCCATAAGACTCATAAGACCGAGAGTTTTGATTGATACGGTTTTACCGCCCGTGTTGGGTCCTGTTATAACAAGGGTATCAAAATCTTTGCCCAGACTTATATCCGTTGCAACAACTTTTTTCGGGTCTATAAGAGGGTGACGGGCGGCTTTGAGATTGATTACCGCTTCGTCATTGAGTATAGGTGCCGTTGCCTTCATCTGATAGGCAAGTTTAGCCTTTGCAAAAATAAGGTTAAGTTCTACGGCACATTCGTAACTCGCCTTTATGCCCTCATAAAAACCGCCTGCTTCCACGGAAAGTTCAAAGAGAATGCGTTCAATTTCATCTCTCTCTTTGCCCTGAAGCACCTTGATTTCATTGTTTGCCTCAACCACCGCCGCAGGCTCGATAAACACCGTTGCACCGCTTGAAGAAGTGTCGTGGACAAGACCGCTTATTTCGTTTCTGTGTTCAATTTTAACGGGCACAACATATCTGCCGTTTCGCATTGTGACAATGGAGTCACGCAGAAACTTCTGATAATGTTGGGAGTGAGTCATCTTGTCAAGTTGGTCACGCACCTTTGAAGAAGCGGCACGGATTTTTCTTCTTATCTCATAAAGAGCAGGGGAAGCGTTGTCGCTCATTTCTTCGGCACTTATAATAGCCGAGGTTATTCTTTCTTCAAGGAATTTGTTCGGCGTCATACCGTAAAAGAAAGAGTCGAGCCTTGTTTCAATACCGCTGTTTCTGCTTTTCCATTCGCAAAGACTGCGGATAACACGCAGAACCTCTGCAATATCAAGAAGTTCCGCCATGTTAAGTACACTGCCTGCATTTGCACGGCTGAGTGCGTTGTTTACGTTTTTAAGTCCGCCAAAAGAAGGCGCACCGAATTTTGCCATTAGCATGTGGGCGTCTTCCGTCTGTCCCATAAGCACCTTCGCAAGAGCGAGGTTGCTTTCGGGCTTCAGGTTTTCTGCCATTTCCTTTGCGTCCTGACAACTTGTTAAATCAGAAAGAGAAGAAAGCACCTTGTCAAGTTCAAGGGCAATATAATGTCTGTTCATTTGTTTCACTTCCTTTTTGTCAGTCAGTCATCATTTTATAAAAATCAAGAGTCTTGTATTTTTTTGCCGTAACGCTTTTTAAATATCTTTCCGTAAATTCCGAAAGAGCCGAAAGCCCGTCCTTTGAAAGACTGAAACTGAATATTTTTCCGTCCTCGGAAAAGCAGATGTGCCTCATTGCCGAAAGCACACCCATATTTATGCAGTACGCCTTTTCGTTACCCTTGCAGTTTTCGCAAAAGAGTTCACCCGTAAAGGTACTGATATACATTCTTTCGCTTTCATACATTCCGCAACCTGCACACGAAACAATATTCGGCATATATCCTGCAAGGGACATAAGACGCAGTTCCATAACGCTTTTAATGAGAACGTCATCTTTTTTATGTTCACTGAGAAGATAAAGAGCATTCAGTATAAGCGACAGAAACTCATCTGCCTTTTCTTCTCTCGGAGAAAGTTCGTATGTAATTTCTGCAAAATACTGAGCAAGAGAAAGGGAGACTATGTTTTCCCGCAGTTTGAAGAAAACCTGCCCCGGTGTAGACTCCCTTACTATATAAACATCTTTTCTTGTTTTGTCAAAGGTAAAATCGGAATAGCAGAGAAGACCCGTTGAAGATGCATTTTTGTTTTTCGGGTTTCTCCCTCCGTTAACAAAGGCTTTTATAACGCCCATCTGTCTTGTCAGCACCGTAATGAGTCTGTCCTGCTCACCCGTTGTCTGTTCACGGATTACTATCCCATCGGTCTTTATCGTCATAATACAATTCCTCCTCATCGGGAAAAAACTCCTGAGCAATTTCCAAATCCTCGGGGAAGTCCCGTGAGTCATCTGCCTTTTTATATTTCAGGTAATCGGAAACCTTTCCTGTTTTAACAAAATTATCCCATAATTCTCTCTTATTCATATCTGACACCCTTTCCCGTGAGTGAGGACAGTTAAACCGTCTTCATCCTCTTATATCATACTCATATATTTTGCAGAAAAGGTTGAAAGTAAACAGGAAATATTTTCTCCTCAAAAAATTTTAGTCAAGACCGAAGTTGTGGATAAGTCCCTCTCTGTTTCTCCAATCTTCCTTAACTTTTACCCAGCACTGAAGATTGACTCTGCAACCGAAAAACTTTTCCATATCCTGTCTTGCGTAAGTGGAAATTCTTTTAAGGCAGGCACCGCCCTTTCCGATGATAATGCCCTTATGGCTTTCTTTTTCGCAATAAACGGTAGCCTCAATATCCATCAGATCCGTGTCGCTTCTCTCTCTCATTTTTTCAATGGAAACGGCAACACCGTGAGGTATTTCCTTATCTAAAAGACGAAGCATCTTTTCTCTTATAATTTCCGAAGCAAGAACTCTTTCGGGTTGGTCGGTGAGAGTGTCGTCGGGGAAGAAATGCTCCGAGGGAAAAGCAAGTTTCGAAAGTTCGTCAAGCAGTGCGTCAATGCCGTCGTTCTTTACGGCGGAAACGGGCACTATTGCCTCAAAGTCATATTCCTTGCTCAGTTCAAGTATTCTTGACATAAGTTCCGTTTTATCCTCAAGCAAATCTATTTTATTTATTGCAAGGACAACGGGCATTTTCTGTTTGCGGAACTTTTCAATGAGTTCCTTTTCGTTTTCTTTGAGTTCACCCTGACTTTCCGCAACGAAAAGGCAGGCATCAACGCCGGAAATACTGTCACCGACGGCTTTTATCATCTTTTCACCGAGTTTTGTTTTAGGTCTGTGGAAACCGGGAGTATCGGTGAAAACAAGTTGAGTTTCTCCACGGGTCAGCACACCCATAATTCTCGTTCTCGTTGTCTGGGGTTTATCGGAAACTATGGCTATTTTCTGACCGAGAATTTTATTTAAAATTGAAGATTTGCCCACATTAGGTTTGCCCACGATGGCAATAAAGGCAGTTTTTGTTTCTGACATATTCTGCACCCTTTCTGTTATCAGTATTCGCCTGTACTACTGTAAAGAATAAAACTGTTGAAGCCGCTTTTTCTCATATTGTAAAAATAGGAACGTGAATATTCACTCACATCAATCTGCGGAATAAAAAGTTTATCCTTATAATTATTTGAAATTGAAGAAAAGAGGGAAAGCATAGAAGCGAACTTTGTGTTCTTGTCAACGATATACATTTCATCTCTTTGTGAAGTATCTGCAACAATTCCGTCGCAGTTCAAGTCGCTCATTGAGCCGAAATAGATGTTTTCATTTCCGCTGAGAGCATCTTCTGCACTTTGGGAAAGAAGAAGAAAACATCCGTCAGGTAAATCGTCGGCAATATTTTTGACGAACTTTTTGAGCACCTTATTTCTGTTTGCGGTGTCTTTTTCTCCCGTATATGTTGCCGAAGCGGTGTTTTCGCCTTCAGGGAAAGATACGGAATAGAGCATAAAGCCCTTTATTTTAAACTGCAAAAGTTCTTTTATAATATCCCTGATGTAATTTCTCGCCCGAGAAGAAACAGGATTAAGCCAGGACCTGCCGCCGTCTTCTGCCGAACCGTCAAGCCAATTAACGTCGGTATCCATATATTTCACCGCAAGAGAGGGACTGCTTGACGAAACCGTGTCATCTTCAAAGCAGTATATACCTGCAATAACGGTGATGTTGCTGTTTTCAAAATAGTCGAGAGCAATTCTGACGGTATTGTTATCAAAAAGAGCGCACTTACCCTCAATTGCATAATCGAGCAAAGAAGAATAGGCAAGTTTGCCGTCTTTTGTTTTGAAGTCAATGACAACGCTGTTTGCGTTCTTGACTTTAATTTCGTCGATAAGTTCCTTGATATAACTGATATTACCGAGTTCGGTATAGGGCATATAAAGAGCACGTATCTCTCCCGTTTCGGCAAGAGAAGACGTTTCCCCGTCTGAAACGGAAGTTCCTTCGGAAAGTTTCTCTTCATCAGTATAAGAAATATCAAGACCTAAATCCATAACGAAAAACGAGGCGCAGACAATGCACACAAACAAAAGAGCACAGAGAATACCTTTTACGTAAGTCTTTTTGCCTTTTTTCTTTTTATTCTTGCTGAAATGGAGATATTTTGAGGGATACTCCTTTGAAAAAGTGTAGTAACTCTTTCTGACATATACCTTTTCGTCGGGATTATAAGGCGACGCAGTATTTTTTTCTTTTTTCTTCTTGGGCATAAAAAGTTCCTTTCTTTAAAGGAATAAGGATTCCCCTGAAATGCAACTTATTGCAAGAGCAATAAGAGATACATAAATCAAAAGTGCGGGAGTTCCTTTAAAAATTTCAGGTATGTTTTTATTCTTTGCAACAAACTTCATTCCCCCGCCGATTAAAACCATGGAAAGACTGAAGGCAAGACCTGCACCGATACCTGTACCGATTATCTGTAAAAGAGAATAACCTGCTTTGAAATTGAGTACGGGCAAGGCAATAACAAGAGTGTTGAGAGCGCACATGCTCAGAGAGTTCATAAACTTCTTGTCGGCTTTAAGAAGAAAGCGGCAGATAAGAGCCGTTACAAGATAGACAAGAAGAAGGATTATCACGTTTACAAGAAAAAGGTATCTTGTTTCGAGTTCTGCAACAAAGGGGATTTTTCTCACAAAATAGCATATCAGCGAGCAGGTTAAGGAGAAGAATGTAACACAGGCACCATACATAAAGAAGTGTTTCGGTCTTTTGGCCATTCTGATGCTTTCGCTGATACCGAAGCCCGTACTGAACACCATATTCTGCACAAGCATAGCATAAAGTGCCACTTTTAACATATCAAAAAAAGCCGTCATTTATCTCCACCGCCTTCCCGTGAAGATTTTTCATCTTCAAAGAATGAGGGGCGCACATTATCGTAAGCCTTGATTTTTTTAGGTTTACTGTTTCGGGCAAAAATACCCGGGTCTTTTTTTACCGGCTTTTCAAAAACCGCATCCAAGGAAAAAGCATCTCTTGTTTCGTCGGGATAGAACTTGATTAAAAGCCACTTATGACCTGCGGCAAGAAATCCTAAAATCACAAGAGCCGCAAAAGGTGTTGCTCTTTGTGAAATCTGACCCACCGCCTCGGCAGAGGAAAAGAGAGTTCCGTAATTGAGAAGTTCTCTCACTGCGCCCACAATAAGAGCCACTGCTCCGTAGCCGAGAGATGCTGAAGCGGCATCGTAAAAACTGTTAACAGCAGTTGTGCGGCAGGCAAATCTTTCGCATCGGATAACCACAAGGGCATTAACGCAAAGAAGATAGTAGTATATACCAAGACCCGAGCCGCCGTTTCCTGCAAGAGCAAAAATCAAAGGCTCAATAAGAGCAAGCATCACTGCGCTGACAAGAGTGTATACACAGACACGAAGCCATCTTTTAACACCTTTGAGAAGAAGACTTGCCATAACCTCGTTAACTGCAAGCAGCAGGAACAAGGCGACGCTTAAAGCAAAGGCTTCACGAAGTTTTGTTGCAGCGGCAACAATGGGGCAAATACCGATAATCTGTGTTAAAACAGGGTTATGGACGAAACTGCCTTTAAACAAGGCGTCGGACAATTTAAGTTTTGGCTGACTGTTTTTCAACCTCTGCCCCTCCCCTCTTATTAACTTTTTCTTTTACGGGGTACTTTTTAACTGCCGTTTTTTTGCTGAAAAAGACAGGTCTTAACGCATTAACGCAAAGCACGGCAAAACAGCAAGGTTCTGCCGTCTTTGAAAAGAATCTCAGCAGTACGCATATAACACCTGCCAAAGCCCCGTAGATTACGGCAGATTTTTTATTTTTAGGGGTGGTTACGGGGTCCGTCATAATAAGAAGTGCAACAAGAAGCAGTGAGCCTGCACACACCTCCGTAACGGCAGAAGAAATTCTGCCCGAATTGACACGTGGAAAAATAAACGCAATAAGAGCCACTGTCAGAACAAATCCCAAGGGTGCATAAAGCCTTTTTCTGTGTCTTATGAGCATAAAGCCCAGAGCACCTGTCAGAGCAAGAACGCCCGTCGTGCCGACAGCCCCTGCATAAGAACCCGACACAAGTGCCGTTATGCCGAAAACATCAAGACTCACACCCTCACCCGAAGAAATCATATCGGTAAGAGTTACCGCCTCGGCACCGTAGAAAAATACTTCGTCGGGGAAAAGAGCCGCCGCAAAGCAGAAACCTGCCGCCGAGGGCACAAAAGGCACGCTTTTGGCACTGCCGAAAGGAAGTTTCGCCACGGCTACGGCAAATACGCAGGCAAAAGCACCCACGTAAAAAGGTGCACTTGCAGGAAGCATAAGAGCAATTACAATACCTGTTACAAGGGCACTCAGATCACCGAGAGTGTTTTTCTTGACCACTGCCTTAAAGCAGATAAATTCACACAGAACAGCCGAAAAGGCACAAATAACAATCTGCCAGAAAGCCCTTATACCGTTAAGGTAAATGCCCATAACACTTAAAGCAAAGCAGACAATAAGCATATCAAAGTTATATCTGAAAAGATAATCTTTTCTGTCAAAGAGTTTTTCTTTTTCCTGCATAAATTCCACCTGCCTTTTACGTCTTTTTATCATTTAAAAATACTTCGCTGCTTTTTCCCTGAGAAGTGTTATCGTTTCTTTCGGGTCTTTACTGCCGAAAATTGCAGAGCCTGAAACGAGTACGTTAGCCCCTGCCTTTGCAACGGTTTCCACCGTATCAAGAGAGATGCCGCCGTCAACCTGAATATCAATTTCAAGGTTTCTTTCTGCACATTCCTTGCGGAGTTTTTCAATTTTTCCCATCATATCACCCATAAAACTCTGTCCGCCGAAACCGGGCTCAACGGTCATAACAAGAACCATACCGAGTTTATGGAGATAGGGGTATACGGCTTCGATTTCCGTGCCCGGCTTCACTGCAAGAGCAGGAATTTTGCCCCTTGCAAGAATATAGTCGATTGTTTCTTCTACGGGCGACTCCGCCTCAACGTGAAAGCAGATGACATCACAGCCCGCATCAATAAAATCGGGGATATATTTAAGAGGGTCGCTTATCATCAGATGAAGGTCAAAAACAAGATCCGAACATTTTCTCAGACACTTGACAAGAGGTGCACCCAAAGTGATGTTAGGCACAAAGTGACCGTCCATTACATCAATGTGAAGCCAATCGGCTCCGCAATTTTTCATTTTTTCAAATTCCTCACCCATTTTTGAATAGTCACAGGAGAGAATTGACGGTGAAATTTTAATCATATTTTTCTTCCTTTGCTAAAAAATTTATCATTATACGCTTTGCATTTCACGCATTTTGTTCTTGATAATTTCAAAGGCACTTCCGACATCTTCCGTATGAAGCACTGCTTTTTCAAAAGGACAGATACCGTCACCTTTTCTGTTTATGATGTTTTCGGCAAGAACGTCGTACTCCGCCTTTATGCCGTAACCTTCCAGCACCTGCAAAGCCGATTTACTGATAACACCGGCATAAACTTCTTCCGCTTTGAGAAGCACGTAAAGAAACGCCGTAGCCTTGCCCACCACTTTATCGGCGGCACTGTAACCCCGAAAACTCTTTCCGCTTTCTGCAAGTTGGAGAAGCGGTTTCACCCCTCTTAAATCCGAAGTAAAAACTTCTTCACCCCGACAGAGCACACAGGTGTAATTGCCGTTTTGCAGAATATCTTTTGCTTTTAATAAGTTGCCTTTTATCATTTGCCGAATTCCTTTGCAACCTTTTTGAGAATTGCGGGTATTTCAAGATGCTGAGGACAGGCGCTGACACATTTTCCGCAGGAAATACAGTCGGAGGCTTTGCCTTTGCCCTTGATGTGCACCTCTTTATAATAATAATCCGCATTCCAATTTTTGAACTGCATCTTATCGTTCATGCAAGTGAACAGTTCGGGAATGGGAATGTTTTTCGGGCAACCGTCCACACAGTATCGGCAGGCGGTGCAGGGAATAAGGTTCTGCCCTTTGATAATACTGCACACCTTATCCACGGCATAAAATTCTTCCTCATTCAAAGGCACGAAGTCTTTCATAAAGCCGATATTTTCCTCAACCATTTCCATATTTCCCATACCTGAAAGCACCATAAAAACGCCCTCAAAGGAAGCGGCAAAACGGATAGCATAACTTGCAGGACTTGCCGTGCCCATACTTTCAAAAACTTCTTTTGCCCTGTCGGGAATATTCACAAGACTTCCGCCTTTAACAGGCTCCATAACTATAATGGGTTTACCGAACTTACGGCAGACCTCATAGCACTTTCTGCCCTCGACGGACTCGTCTTCATAATCATGATAGTTGAACTGAATCTGTACCGTTTCAATTTCGGGATACTCTGTAAGAATATTTTCAAGAACTTCCGCTTTATCGTGGAAAGAAAGACCGACGTGGCGGATTTTTCCTTCTTTTTTCAGTTCGAAAGCAGTTTCGTATGCCTTGCAGGCTTTGTACTTTTCAAAGTTTGATTTATTCTGTGCGTGCATAAGATAAAAATCAAAATATTCCACACCGCAGGCTTTGAGTTGCTTTTCAAAGAAAGGTCTGATGTCTTCCTGCTTTTTGAAAAATCCGTCAGAGAGTTTATCCGTGAGCACGTAACTTTCACGGGGATAACGTGAAGTAAGGCATTTTCTCAAAGCAGTTTCGCTTCTCGTTTCCATATATCCGTGAGCCGTATCGAAATAGTTGAAACCTGCCTTCATAAAAGCGTCTACCATTTCGGAAAACAACTCGTGATTTATAAGCGGACCTTTTCTCGGAAGTCGCATACAACCGAAACCGAAATTCTTTTTCACATTATCAAATTCTGCCATAACAAATCTCCTTACAGACATAATAATCCACATTACAAATATACAAAATATATCGCCGATTGTCAAGGATAAACAACGCTTAAATAATGTTTTAAAGTTTTATGGCATAATTTTACTTGACACAGATAAATAAATTTTATATAATAATAAACTGTTAGTTTATATTCAAAATCTATTTTCGAAAGGAAGATATATAATGGCACAGGATATTTTGCTCACCTCTGCAGGCTTAAAAGAATTGGAGGCAGAACTTGAAGACCTCAAAGTAAGAGGCCGTCAGGAAATTAAAGAAAAAATTCAGGTTGCTCTTTCCTTCGGTGACTTATCAGAAAACGCCGAGTATGACGAAGCAAGAAACGACCAGGGCAAACTTGAAGCACGTATCAGCGAAATCGAAGATATTCTTTCAAGAGCAAAACTCATTGACGAAGATGCTCTGGGCACCGACGTAATTCAGATGGGCTCAAAAGTTACAATCAAAGACATCGAATACGGTGACATTTACAAGTACCAGATTATCTCATCAACATCAACCTCAAAAGATAAGGGTGCTGACTACCTGACAAGTGACGAATCCCCCGTTGCAAAGGCTCTCATCGGTCACGTTGCAGGTGATATCGTTGAAGTTGAAGCACCTGCAGGTATTATCAAATACGAGGTTATCGAAATCACGAAGTAAGTTTTTGCTGAAAGGAAAAATACAATGGCAGAAGAAAAGAATGTAAACGCACCTGCCGAAGAAGAAATTGTGCAGGACGTTAATGAATTAAGACAGATAAGAGTTGAGAAACTTCAGGCTCTCCAGGCAGCAGGTAACGACCCCTTTGTTGTAACCACCGCCGAGCAGACAATTCACAACGCAGAAATCAGAGAAAAGTTTGAGGCTCTTGAAAAGTATAACGAGGAAAACAGCATTCCCGCCGAGGAAAGCGAAGTTATCGACGTATCAATCTGCGGCAGAATCACCGCATGGAGAGATATGGGTAAAGCAAACTTCATCGTTGTTGAAGACAAGACAGGCAAAATGCAGGTCTATGTTCGTATCAACGACATCGGCGAAGATGAATTTGCCGCTTTCAAGAAGTGGGATATCGGTGACATCGTTGAAGTAAAGGGCTTTGTTTTCAGAACAAGACGAGGAGAAATCTCCGTTCACGCAAAGGCTCTCAGACTTCTTTCAAAGTCACTTCTTCCCCTGCCCGAAAAGTTCCACGGTCTTACAAACACCGACACAAGATACCGTCAGCGCTATCTTGACCTTATCGTAAACCCCGATGTTAAGGATACCTTCATCAAGCGTTCCCTTATCATCAGAGAAATCAGAAGATACCTTGACGCCCAGGGCTTCATTGAAGTTGAAACACCTATGCTTGTCGCAAACGCAGGCGGTGCCGCTGCAAGACCTTTTGAAACTCACTTCAACGCCCTTGACGAAGACCTCAAACTCCGTATTTCCCTTGAACTTTACCTCAAGCGCCTTATTGTCGGCGGTATGGAAAGAGTTTACGAAATCGGCAGAGTATTCCGTAACGAAGGTCTTGACACAAGACACAATCCCGAGTTCACCCTTATGGAACTCTATCAGGCATACACCGATTATCACGGTATGATGGATCTTACCGAAAATCTCTACCGCCACGTTGCCAAAGAGGTTCTCGGCACAACAAAAATCGTTTACAACGGTGTTGAAATGGACCTTGGCAAACCCTTTGAAAGAATTACAATGCTCGACGCTGTCAAAAAGTACGCAGGTGTTGACTTTAACGAAATCAAGACCGACGACGAAGCAAAGGCTCTTGCAAAGGAAAAAGGCATTGAATTTGAAGCAAGACACAAGAAAGGCGACATTCTCAACCTCTTCTTTGAAGAATATGTTGAACACAACCTCATTCAGCCCACCTTCCTTATGGATCACCCCGTTGAAATTTCTCCCCTTACAAAGAGAAAACCCGAAAATCCCGACTACGTTGAGCGTTTCGAATTCTTTATGAACGGTTGGGAAATGGCAAACGCTTATTCCGAGCTTAACGACCCCATCGACCAGAGAGAACGTTTCAAAGCCCAGGAAGAACAACTCGCCCAGGGTGACGACGAAGCCAACACCACCGATGAAGACTTTATGACAGCCCTTGAATACGGCATGGCTCCCACCGGCGGCATCGGTTTCGGCATCGACAGAATGGTAATGCTTCTGACCGATTCAGCAGCTATCAGAGATGTACTGCTGTTCCCGACAATGAAGAGTATCCAAAACTAATCATAAAAAAATATAGGTTTTGACAGGTTTTGAGGCGATATATTTATCCGAAAATCACCCGAAAAAGTGGTTTACGACAAATTTACGACAAATCAAAATTTGTTCA
>CAYNIN010000045.1:0-12818 GCA_964397395.1 uncultured Faecalibacterium sp. | reverse complement strand
ACATTGAACGTACATCGCTGGGCTCCATATCGGAGTTGATGTAGTTTGAGAAATAGGGTGTGCCGTATTTTGATGTCATTTCAAAGAGAAGCTTGTTGTTCTCTGTTTCTGACCAGTCAAAATCCTTGGTAATTGAATATGTGGGAATGGGATACTGGAAACCTCTGCCGTTGGCGTCACCCTCAATCATTGTTTCAATGAAGGCACGGTTAACCATATCCATTTCTTTTTTACAGTCTTTATACTTGAAGTCCATTTCCTTGCCGCCCACAATTGCGTTGAGTTCTGCAAGGTCATTGGGAACCGTCCAGTCAAGAGTGATGTTTGAGAAAGGTGCCTGAGTACCCCAACGTGACGGAGTGTTTACACCGTAGATGAAGGATTCAATGCACTTTTTAACCTGGTCATAGGAAAGGTTGTCCGCCTTGACGAAAGGTGCAAGATAGGTGTCAAAAGAGGAGAAAGCCTGAGCACCTGCCCATTCATTCTGCATAATGCCAAGGAAGTTTACCATCTGATTGCAAAGGGTTGCAAGGTGCTTTGCAGGTGACGATGTGATTTTACCCGTAACGCCGCCGAGACCCTCTTTGATAAGCTGCTTGAGTGACCAGCCTGCGCAGTAACCTGTGAGCATGGAAAGGTCGTGAATGTGAACGTCTGCATTTCTGTGAGCGTTTGCGATTTCGTCGTCGTAAACTTCACTGAGCCAATAGTTAGCGGTAATTGCACCTGAGTTGTTAAGGATAAGACCGCCTACCGAATATGTAACTGTTGAGTTTTCCTTAACACGCCAGTCGGCAACATTAACATAATTGTCAACAATCTGCTTGTAGTCGAGAAGTGTGGTATTGATGTCACGGAGTTTTTCGTGCTGACGGCGGTAAAGAATGTATGCCTTGGCAACATCTGAATAGCCTGCCTGTACAAGTACGTTTTCAACGCTGTCCTGAATATCTTCAACAGCAATATTGTGCTCCTTGATTTTCGGCTCAAAGTCCGCAGTAACTTTAAGAGAAAGGAAGTCAATAATATCGGGATTATATTCTCTCTGCTGTGCTTCAAAAGCAAGGGTAATGGCTTCTGTAATTTTTGATAACTTAAAATCAACAATTTGTCCGTTTCGCTTTAAAACTGAATACATAATAATCTCCTCCTGTATTTTTTTACAATATCTTCCGCCGATTGCGGTGCGAGAATTATTTTAGCACAAGATATTGTAAAAAGCAATAGGTAAAACACAAATTGTTGTGTTATTTATTATCACATAAATAATGTCAACTTTTCCTCAAAGACACCTTGAAGCCTTGATTTATAAGGGCTTGAGTTAAATTTTCCATTCTTTCGCTGTTCCAGGGCGAAAGTCCGTCTTCAATTAAAACTCCCGAATCTTTGAACTGCTGAAGATAAATTTTAGATTCTTTTCCCGCTAAAGAGCAGATACTTTGTATATCTTCTTCACTGTGGTGTTCCGCAACAACGGTGGTACGAAATTCAAAGTCTTTGGCTTTATCCTTTATAAGACTTATACTTCTGACTATTTTATCTGTGTCAACTCTTACACCTGCCGTTGCAGAATATTTCTGAAGACTGTTTTTTATGTCCATAGCAACATAGTCGCATAAGTTTCTCGTGAGTATTTCATCAAGAACTTCGGGATTATAACCGTTGGTATCAAGTTTTAAAAGATAACCCATTTTCTTTATCTTTTCCAAAAAAGGTATAAGGTCTTTCTGACAGGTAGGTTCGCCACCCGTTATGCAGACTCCGTCAATCAATCCCTGCCTTTTTATAAGGTAAGAAAAGATTTCTTCTTCGCTGAAAACCTCACCCTGCTTTTCCGTTACAAGAAGTGCATTATGGCAGAAAGGACAACGGAAATTGCATCCGTAAGTGAACAGAGTGCAGGCGGTTTTTTCGGGATAATCAAGCAAAGTGAGTTTCTGAAAGCCTGAAATGATCATAATAATTCCCCTTTGAAATTTTTCTTTCATATTAGAATAACATTACCTAAAGTATAAATCAACAGTTGACAGAAAAAAATTTTAACTTTATAATTTAGCCATAGCGAAAGGCGGTGTTTTTTTGTGCAAAGGATTAAAATTATACAGAAGGAAAAATCATATACTGTTTTTGCTGAAAAGGGAACTCCCCTTTCCCGTGTTATTGCAGAAAACACCCACAGTTTCCCCCATCTTTGCGGTGGAAAAGGTATATGCGGAAAATGTAAGGTTAAAGTTGACGGAAAGGACACTCTTTCTTGCCGCTATATAATCGAAAAAGATATAACGGCAGAGATTGACGGCGAAGAAGAAATACTGTCTTTTTCACAGCAGGACGGTGCCACTGCGGAAGGAGAACTCTGCCTTTGCTTTGATATCGGTACAACTACCCTTGCCCTCTGTCTTGCCCGTACCGATGAAGAAAAGATAGTCAAGACCCTTCACCGCAATAATCCTCAAAGAAAATACGGTGCCGATGTAATGTCAAGAATTGAATTTGCCCTCAAGGGCGGTGCCGATATTCTGCAAAGAGAGATTATTTCGGCTCTGAAAGAAATGACAGAAGAACTTTTTGCAATATACCCCACAGAAAAATCTCTGCCCCTTTATATTTCAGGCAACACCGTTATGCTTCATCTTTTCTTCGGTGCAGACTGCACAAAAATGGGAACGAGTCCCTATACCCCGGCTTTTCTTGAAAGCAGGGAGATTTCGGGTAACGCTATAGGTCTTGAAAAAATCAGTAAAGTCATTTCCTTACCTAATATTTCCTCTTTTATAGGCAGTGACATTGTGGCAGGCATCAACCTCATCGGAATGCCGCAAAACAATGAGCATTACCTGTTTGTTGACCTTGGTACAAATGCTGAAATTGCACTTTTGAACCGCAATAAAATTCTTTGCACATCGGCGGCGGCAGGTCCCTGCTTTGAGGGGGCTAATATCTCACAGGGTATGAGTGCCGTCAAAGGTGCCGTTTATGCAGTGGAAAGCGACGGAAAGGTGCATACCGTCGGCGGAGAAAATGCAAAAGGCATCTGCGCAACGGGACTGATTGATGCTGTTTCATTTCTGCTGACAAAAGGAATTATTGATTCAACGGGTTATATGGAATGCGAGAAGCAGGAAATTGCAGAGAACGTCTGCATTACCGCAGAAGATGTAAGACAGTTCCAGGTGGCAAAATCTGCCGTCCGTTCCGCCATAGAATGCCTTTTAAGTCAAGCAGAGTTAACTCCCGACAAGATTGACAAACTCTTTGTTTCGGGCGGTTTTGCCTATAAAATGAATATAGAAAGTGCCTGCCGTGTCGGGCTGTTCCCCGCTGAACTCAAAAAGGTGTTTTTTCCCGTTGACAACAGTTCTCTGCGAGGCACTCTGAAGTTTGCTTCGCAAGGAAACAGCCTTTCTGCTGTTACGGATTCGGCGGAGTATACCGACCTTTCCTGCAGCAGTCTTTTCTCAAAACTTTTTATTGATAATATGTGGTTTAACTAAAAAAAGAAAAAAAGGACAGACCTTTTGCTTTTTCAGCAAAGAGTCTGTCCTTTAAATTTGCCTGAACTCTTCAAGATAAACCGATAACACATAAGAAAATCGCCGAGGATGTTAAATCCCCGGCGATTATATTTAGGTTTACCTTATGAGAATATACCCTGGAACCAAGCCATAAGTGACTTGAACCAATCAATGATTTTCTGGAAGAACTTGATGAAACCGTTAGGAGCAACACCGTCGGAATTAAGTACATCGTCAAGAATATCCTTCATTGTTACGTCAAGGAATCTTGAAATAAGGTTACCGAAGGTGGGTTCTGTACCAAGAGGTGTCTTGCCGAGTTCTTCAAGAACTTTCTGCCATTCAGCGTTGAGGTCTTTAATGCCTGTTGCGGCAAAGTCAACACCGATGTCTGCACCGTAGAACAGGTAGTAAACAACTGCACAAGCCTTATCCATACCAATCTGTGTGCCGATTTCACATTCAGCAATGGCTTCGAATACACCTGCAAGATACTTCTGAGCGTCTGCGTCCATATTGAACTGCTCTGCAAGGATTGCAAGTACCTTTGCCTGATTTTCTTCCAATGCAAGGAATGTAAGTGCAAGGCGGATAATGATTGTTACCATATCTGAAGCAGTGCCGCTTTCGCCTTCAGCATAAACCATTGTGTATGCTGTTTCGCCGTTTGCAGATGTGTAGGAAACAACATAACCTGTTGTAAGTTCTGCAACATAATCGGCTGAGAAGGATGAAAGGTCATAGCCTGCTGCTCCGCCAATCATTTCAAGAAGAAGATCGAAGATTTCTTCGAATGTAAGGTTTTCAAGGTCAAGACCGATAAGGTCATAAAGGTTGATTTCACCTGTTATGGGCTCAATTGCGTTAAGTACGGTGTAAACCGCATTGAGAAGGTTCTTAACGCTTGTATCAAGACCGTTGGAGTTGATGAAGTAGATTACTGAGGGAAGAAGTGCAAGAATTTCGTCAGCAATTGTTGAGCCGTTTTCTTCTGCATAGAGGATTGTATCTACCTTATCAAGAAGCGGAGTGAGAATTGAAGAGAGGATTGCACTGTCATCTGCTTCTACTGCTGCGAGATAAGCTTCGCCTGAAAGAACGCCTTCACACTGAAGTGCTTCGAGGATAGGAGCAATACCGTATGCATAACCTTCTGCACCGTAAAGAACGATCATATCGTCGCCTTCGTTTGCACCGTCAACGAAGAATGCGAAGTCTTCGTCAGCAAGGAGCCACTTGAGTACGGGATAGAAGGGTTCTAACATTCTGCAAAGTTCTGCTACGAAACCTTCACGGTCTGTAACTTCTGCAACTTCGTATGCATCCCAATAAGTAAGGTCAACACCGATTGAAGTCTTGAGAATTTCATTTACGTGCTTTGTAAGGTCTGCGCCTGCAAAGTCAGTGATGAATGAAGGAATCTTTCTGAGAAGATTGAGAACTGTATTAAGAGTATCTGTTGTGTAGAGAGTGCCGCCAAGGAGTTCATCGAAGATTTCCTGGAGTGACTCAACGCTTACACCGTTAATCTCAATACCGAGAAGGAAGAGAATGTTATCAACAAACTTACCGAAGTTGTCTGCGATGTACTGAGCCATTTCCTCTGTGTAGAGAGTGCCGTAACCCCAATCTTCATAGAGTTCGGAGGTTTCGATACCTGAAACTGCTGTGTTTGTGTCAGCATATTCAGTGAGAATCCAGTTCATTGTCTTCATTTCGGGAACAAATTGTTCCATATTGATAACGTTGATGATTGTGTTGTAAACGCCCTCTCCGAGAAGGTTGGTTACAACTTCTGCGTTCTCATCATCTGTAAGAGTGAGAAGTGCAAGAGTAGCAACTACTGTGAGCAGATCTGCCTTGTCGAAATCATCCTTATAGCTCATCTTCTTGGCTGTGCCGACTTGAGCACTTACTGAATCGTATTCAGCAATCTGACCGAGAGCAAAGCCTACAAGTACGTCTTCGATCATTGTGATGTCAAGACCTGTCATAAGGGATACAGCTTCAAGAATATCGCTCATTGCGAGATTGTCAAGGCTGATTTTTGCATCAGTATCTTCAATCTTAAGGATTTTCTTAAGATTTACAAGTTCGTTGATGTCAAGTTCAACACCGAATACATCAAGTTTTTCAACAAGTGCCATAACAGCAGCGATTGTGTTGTCGATTACTGCTGCAACACCGTTAGTGTTGAGGAAGTAGAAGATGTTGGGAAGAAGTTCAACAACTTCTTCAACGGGATTTGCAAGAACTTCATCAATTCTGTTTGCAAGTGATGTAAGAACTGCCTTTACAGTTGCTTCTGTGTCGATTGTTTCCTTATCGTATACTGTGGGAAGGTTTTCACAACCGAGTGCTTCAAGGAGAAGTGCAAGACCTTCTGCATAACCGTTGGCACCTGTGATTGTTATGATTGCTTCACCGTCTTCGTAAGCCATATCACCGTCATCGTCAACGAAGAATTCATAGTCTTCGCCGAGAAGGAGCCAGTTTACAAGACCTTCAACTTCCATAAGCATACCTGTGAGGGCATTGATGAAGGATTCCTTGTCGTTTACGTTTGATACGTCGTATTCGATAAGACCCTTAACGTCTGCACCGAGAAGTGCATCTGCTGCACCGAGAGCGATATTAACGAGATCCTTAAGGTCTTCGTCAAGACCGCCGATAAGGTCAGCAAGGAGTTTCTGGATTGCCTGAAGGTTTTCTTTTGTATAGATGTTTACCATTGAGTCGATAAGCGCTGAAACGCTTTCATGCTTCACGCCGTTGATTTCGATAAGAGAAATTACAGCGTCAACGATTTCGTCAAGGTTTTCAGCAACATAAGTTGCGGTTACATCTGTCCAATTGTTAGGATATGTGATTGCGTAGTCGATAAGTGCGTTATCTGCTGCAAGAGCGTAATCCCATTCGGGAGCAGTATATTCAATGTTTGCACCGCTGATGATTTCCTTAATTCCTGCAATGATATCTTTGCCGATAAGTTCATCAATAACTTCAGCGTTGCCTTCTGTTTCAACAACAAGAAGTGCTACTGTGAGAACGAGAGTGATAACATCTTCTCTGGCTGCTGTCATCTTGTAGGTGTAAGCACCCTTTTCAATCTTGCCGAGGCAGAAGTCAACGAGCATTTCGTCTACTACTGTAAGGTCAAGACCTGTGAGTGTTTCAACAAGATCTACAATGTAGTCAAGAGTAAGAGTATCGAGGTTGAGTTTAACTTCCTTTTCGTTGCCATCTTCATCAGTTGTCTTAAACTTGATAAGATCTGCGATGCTGATGGGCTCCTCAAGAATGCCGAGGGCATTTACTTTATCAACAATTGCATATACGGGCTGGAGAAGGTTGTTGACTGCAACGCTAAGTCCGTTTGCGTTGAGGAAGTAAATGAGGTTGGGAAGAAGGTCGATAACTGCGTTTACAGTGTTACCTTCTGCGAGGATGTACTCAATACGCTTTGCAAGAGCATCGAGAACTGTTGCTGTTGTTACTTCTTTTTCATCTGTTGCTTCGTCTTCAACGGGAACATCACAGCCGAGAACTTCGAGAATGAGTGCAAGACCCTTTTCGTAGCCGAGACCGCCGTTGATAACGATTGTATCAGTACTGTCTGACTTCTTAGCGAGTCTGATATCGTCGCCGAAGAAGAGAAGGTTAACGATTGTGGGAGCGTAAGTATCAAGGATGTAAGCGAGTTCAGCTGCAAATTCGCTTATTGTTGTGATTTCCTTTGTGCATGTGTAGTTCTTGAGACCTACAAGGTCAACGTCAAGAAGATAACCGCAATCAAGGAGAGCGTCATCAATGTTTGCAAGAACACCCTTGAGCATATCAAGAATATCGTTAATTGTATCAGCTGAGATGTAATCGCTGATTAAGCTGTTAAGAAGTGCTGAAACTGAATCGTGCTTAACGCCGTTGATTTCGATAAGAGCAACAACTTCGTCAACGATTGCAGGAAGGTTGTTTGCAATATATGCTGCTGTATATTCATCCCAATTGTTAGGATATTCGAGAGCGAGAAGAGTGTTGGGAAGACCTTCACCTGTTGCGATGTAAGCTTCGAATGCTTCCTGTGTTTCGAACCAGTACATCCAGTTGGGTGTGCTGTATACGATTTCATCGGAAACATCAGCAAATACTGTGCTGAGTGCTGCAACGATACCGTCTGTACCGAGCATATTGTCAAGAGCTTCTGCGTTTTCTTTAACAGTTACCCATTCAAGAAGGAATGAGAGAACAACTGTGATCATATCAGCCTGTGTGAAGGTTTCTGAGTATGCACCCTTCTTCCAGGTTTCCTGAAGTGTTGAAGCTGAGGTGTAATCAACGCCGAGAGCCTGACATGCGTCATAGATAACTGAATTGAGTTTTGTAAGATCAAGACCTATAAGACCTGAAACAATGTTGATAACTGCATTTGTATTAAGACGCTCAATATCAATTTTGATGCCCTTTTCTTCAAGGAGACCGTTGATAAGTTCGTTGATATCAAGGTCGTAAACAGGCTTAATTGTATCAAGAATTACAAATACGGGCTGGAGAAGGTTAAGAACGGTTGTTGAAACGCCGTTACTTGAAAGGAAGTAAAGAATGCCGGGAAGCATATCAATTACGCCATAGATAAGACCGTCTTTTACGCCTTCTTCGTCAGTATTTGTTGTAAGAGCATCAATCTTTGCAAGGAGTGCATCGAGAGTTGCTTTAAGAGCCTGGGTACCTGTCATTTCGCCCTGAGCAACAACTGTACAACCAAGAGCCTCAAGAAGAGGAATAATTGCATTGTTATAGCCGTCATAACCGATAAGAGTTGCACTCTTTGCACCTTCTGTGCCCTTTGCGAAGGTGATATTAATGTCGTCACCTGTAAGGATAAAGCCAAGAACCGAATCAAGAGGTGCTAACATTTCGGTAAGAGCTGCTGAGAAGGTTGTTGTGCCTGCATCCACACCGAAGTCGTAAACATAGTTTTCATCAGCTTCTTTTGCTGCTGCGATGTCAGCGTACTTGGATGCTACTGATGCAAGGTCAATGCCGAGAAGATCTTTAACAAGAGCGTTTGCATCGATTGCTGCTTCTTCGCCGTCTTCACCTGCAAGAAGAGCGTTGAGGTCGAGTTTTGCAAGAAGTGCTGCAAGAGATGTGAGAGTCTTGTCTGAAAGAAGACCGTCAAGCATACCGTCAACGAATTCTTCGAGAGTTTCGATTTCTTCTGTTTCTTTGTCGAGGTCAACTTTTGCCATTGTGAGAACGGCAGCTACGATTGCATCAAGGTTATCGTAAATATATTGAGCCTTATCCTCAGTCCAATCGTTGTTGGGATTGAGATAGATTTCATTAGCTGAATTGCCTACAACGCTTTCGCCGTCAATATAACCGTTAAACCAGTTATAATTCTTTGAAGGATAAAGCTGCTGATTGAGAAGTTCAACGATAGCGGCAATTGCATCGCCTGAATTATTCTCAAGGTTTGCGAAGATACCTGCTATGAGTTCTGAGGGTTCTTCTACAAGACCATTCAAGAGACCGCTTTCAAGTACCCATTTAACAAGATACTGAAGAACGTCAGCTCTGTTTGCTTGGATGTGGTATGCTTTGCCTGTTTCGCCTGCTGTGTAAGTCTTAACGCTTCTGTTGGTATCCTTTTCTACAAGTTCACCGAGGGAAGCGATGTATGCAGCATCGGGGGCTTCAACACCTGAAAGAAGTTCAACACCACTGAGCATATTCCAGATAGCCTGGAAGTTAGAGATGTCGAGACCCATATCTTTGAGGTTAATCATATCACCAATGTTGATGTTGATGGGTTCATCTGACTTCATTGCACCCAAAAGAGTATCCTTAACAATACCAGCAGCACTGTAATAAGCATCAGCATAGTAATTGATGACTGTCTTAATCTGATAAAGCAAAGGCTCGATAAGACCGGCTTCAATAGCATAGCAGAGATTCGGAAGTGCATCGAGAATGAATTCGATGGGGTTGGCATCAAGCTTTGCGATAAGCTGGTCAATCATAGCAAGAAGACCGTTTTCAAGTAATTTTCTTGTTGATTGTAAGTCTTCACTGTGAGGAATGTTTTCAAGACCGAGTGCTTCAAAGATGGGAGCAAGAGCGTTGTCCCAACCATCGTTTTTTTCGAAAGTGAGAACAAGCGTTATGGGATCAATTGTAAGGTTAAGAGTAATAACAGAAACCGTAGCAGAACCACTGCCGGTACCAATCTTTACACCTCTGGGGTCACCGTCAGTTACATCATCGTTTACAAAATCCTTGTTTGTAAGGAGAGCAAGGAGAAGAGGTTCAAGACCTGAAAGAGCTGCAACAGCTGCATCAATAAAAGCTTCTCTCTTATTTTCAGCCGTGTTGATACCCCAGTCAAGGTCATAGACTTCCTTGGTTGAACCGTCTTCGTTTGTTACTGTCTTAAAGAGAACTGTGTCCTCCCAGGGATTTCTGAATGTATCTCTATCTTTGTTGTATGAAGCCTTGATTGTAACTTCATTGAGTTTATTGATTACCTGAGTATACTCTGAGAAATTTTTTGAAAGATTTGAAGCGAGTGCCTTGGGTCCGATGTAAAGGCCAACCGAAGCGATGGCAGTTTCAACATCGTCAAGAGCAAGACCGCACGCAACATCTGCACCAAGTGAGCCTACAACATTTTCTACTGTAATGGTAATTGTGGGAGGAAGACCTGCCCAAACCTTTGCAAATTCCTTAAGAACAAGAGGATATACAAACTGTATAATTGTGTTAAGGAGCTCATCTGTGAATACGCTTTCGTTAAGGAGGTTTGTAACAAGACCTGAAATGCTGAAAGCTTCACCTGTGGGGGTGCCGTCTTCATCCTTATTGATAAGGCTACCGAGAAGAGAAGCAACGGTCGGGTCTTTGAGGGCTGCTTCAAGAAGGTCAATAATAGCGTTAACATTCTTATCGGTTACTTCGTATTCGCCGAGCATATCGTCATCAAGATTTTCATTTACACGGAAGATTTCATCGGTGCTGTCTTCTCTTCTGATAAGAATGTCTTCGGGTGAATAATTATTGAAGCCACGGTCAATTTCAAAGGCTCTGAAAGCGGGCATAAGCTCTGTGTCAATTGCTGCATACTTTCCTCTCGTTTGTGAAGAAACAAGATTACCCTTGCCTTCACTATCAAGGAAATCTACAATTTCAGTTTCAATGCCGTTTACATAAGCATTAAGATGTGAATACTGTGAAAGAGTAAGATTGCTGGTAGGTCTTTCGATGGCAGTATATGTTTTATCAACAATTTCTATCTGAGCTGTGTAACGTTCAGCAAGAAGTGAGTAGAGATATGCGATAAATGTGTCTGCATTAGTGAATGAAGTATCAAGAAGTTTTTTGTTGTCCGCATAATCAATACTATTGAGAAGTGCGTTAAGAGCTGCAAGGTTTGACTTTGCTGTGCCAATTTCTGCAATTACTGCATCTGTTGCTACATCGGAATAATCCTTAAGAACATTTTCTGCAAAGTAAAGTACACAATCAGCAACCTGACATTCAAGTTTTTCCTGAAGGTCGAGAAGTTGTTTATTGAGGGTTTCAGAGAAGATTGCGTTCTGTACCTGTGCGGAATAACTCTTAATGTTATTGATATAACCTGAAAGTTCTGAATAAGCAGCCTGCTTTTCAGCCAGAGAAACTTCCTCGCCGCCTTCCATGGGGAAGGAAAGAGCATACTTATTGTAAAGAGGCATTATCTTTTCTTCCTTGAGATCTTCAAGGTCGTATGCAATTGTGTTATCACGGAAGTTCTTTACATATGTGTCATCAATGCTGCCGTTCGCTGTGAAATAATCATAAAGAGTAGCGTCGTTGATGATAACACCGTATTTGCCCATAAAATCAGCATAAGCTGCCTTGATTGTTGCTTCATCGAAGCCGCCCCAGTTAAATATACCGTAGTTGGGGTTGCTTGTCTTGTAAGCAGCGATTTCAGCAACAGTTGTGCTGTAAACTGCGATTTCCTTTGCTTTGTTTGCTGTCTCTTCAAAAGCGGAAATCTTATCATCAACACCGGGGAAGAGAGTTTTGTAGTTATCGGTGCTGTCGCTGTTTACAGAAGCCTTGATGTCTGTTCTTGCCTGATTGAGGTTTGCAACAACCTCTTCAATTTCATCGATTGTCATAGATGCAAGCTTATCAAATGTATAAGTTGCAATAGTATTGTTTACTGTGCTTACATAGCCGGTTACGGTTGTTTGAATTTCGGTGTTTGCTTTTTTGGTCATCTCTGAAGGTGCTGCCTTATTATCAGCGTACTTAAGATAATTGTGATAATATTTTATGTAGTTCTTTGTATAATAACCCCTGGTCAGATATATGCTATGCGTATATCCGAGTTCTACAGATGATTCAACATTGGTATATTCACCAACCTCTTTGAGATAACCTATAATGTCGGTTGTGTATACATTAAGTGTTGTTGTATGGCTACTGTGTGTGTACGACTCTACACCAGAAGCATCTGCGTGCTGTCTGGCATAGTTGTCATAGAGAAGATACTCTATAAACTCTTTACCTGCATCACTGAGGCTACTACCGATTGCGTTAAGGAGTTCAGTTTCAATAAATCCTGAACAAGTACAAGCACGGGTTTCGTAGTCTGTATTACCTGCTGTTGCCTTAGCAAATTCAGTAGTACCTTTGATTGCCAAATCGAGATAAATAAGAATATCTCTTACCTCAACGTACTGTTCGTAAGTGGGTAGTTCTACATTAGTGGTGTAAGTAAGAGCGCCACTATTTTTAACATTCTGTGTGCCTGATATACCACCGTTACCAAGAAAATACTTCTCTGCAACCCATTGAATTGTGTCACTGTTGAGGTGTTCTGCCAGATACTCAATGGGATCTGCATCATATGTACTCTTGCTTGCAGGAGCCGCAAAGCTGATTGTGCCGAAGCAAACACTCATGCTTGACATAATCATCAAAACTGCAAGAAAAACGCTGAGCACTTTTTTTGTGGTTTTCATAGTTTTTTCCTCCAAACTAATTTTTTTAATAGCATTCTTATGCTATTCTAGCAATTGTTATTGTAACAGATAAAAATCAATATGTCAATCAAATATAATACAAAGAAATCACCTTTTTTTAAAAAATATTAAAATCGTGAATTTATACAAAATTTTTCGGGTTGGGTTGTGGGAAGTGGCTATTCAGTTTCACGGCAAAGGTGGTGGAGGTTGACCTCTCCGTCAGCCTGTGGCTGCCACCTCTCCTCGTATAATAAAAATAGTAGTTATTAGTGTCCAACTTCAA
>CAYNIN010000044.1:0-12900 GCA_964397395.1 uncultured Faecalibacterium sp. | reverse complement strand
CATCTCTGTTTCTCGGTGCCGTTTTTTCTTCTACGAGCTGTTTTATACGTGTGTTCGTAGTAACAATTCCCTCGATAGCATTGGATGCTTCTGTACTTTGTATTTTTGCAATTTCAACAAGCTTTTCAAGTTCATCTGGTTTTTGCTTAAGATAAAGCTCCTGTTTTCCGGCTTCTTTATATATAGCGGCAATATATCCGAGGATTTCACTATCCCATTTTTGCTCTTTTATAGAGGAATAATTAAACTGTCGCATAACCTTAATCACCTTTCTTTCCCTTAAAATATATCAAAATTTAAGGGAAAAGTCAATAGTTGAGGGATGAATATATGAGTGTTCTGCCTGGATTCATCTGCAATATTGTTTCTTTAACCTTATTTATGTATAGCATAGGTGTATTCCGTAAGAAGATTGTAATGGTTCTTTGAGAGTCCGAACTTTCTTGCAATTTTCAGAGCAGTTTCAATCTTCATAGGATAAAGCAGTTTGAGTCCCGGTATTTTCAACAGATTTCCGTTGAGTTTACCCTCAATCATAATCCTTGCATCTTCGCTTTCAAGAAGTTCTTTAAATGTGCTTTTGGGTGAAAGGTAGTTCTTGCTTTCTTCTTCGCTTTTCTTTGCCCAATTGCGTACAAAAGACTGACTGTCTTTAAGTGAATACGAAGCATCGGCAGAGTCTTTGCCAAAAAGGGTAATAGTGTGAGAAATACCGCCTGAAACTGCAGTTAATGTGTTTTCACCTTTGCATATTTCAATATCCTTAAAGATAAAAATTTTATTGCCTTTTTGAGTGTACTTTTTGCCGTTTGCGGTTAGAGTCACTTCCGCACAGTTGGAGTAAACCTTTATGTCTGTTTTGCCTTGAACTCTGTTTGAAAATCTTTCACCGCATATATGCACAAAGGGTTCGTCTGTCCAATATGCTTTGTAAAGATAAAAACTGTCTTTTCTTGTCTTTCTGTCGTAGGTTACAAGACCTTTGTTGTTCTTGCCCATAACACCGCCCTCACGTCTGTTGGCGGCACCGAAGTCAAACATATTCCACACATAAGAGCCCCAGAGCCAATTACGGCTGTTTATAGCTTTTATGTAGTTTTCGTGGAAAATACACTGATACTCTTCGCTGTAATCGCCTTGTCTCGGAGTGGCGGAATGAAGATTAGTAAGTCCCTCTGCACCGTATTCCGAAAGACAAAGTTTTATTTTTGGAAAATCCTCGTGAAATTCGTCAAGCCACTTATTAAGAAACTCAAAGCCGAAATCGTACCAACCGAAATAGTGGTTGTAGCCGAGAATATCTGTAATAAAGTTAAGTGGGGATTTCTGGTCGAGAATGGAAAGTTGGGCGCAGGTGGAGTATCTTGCGGGGTCCAGTGCTTTAACAATGGAGTTCAGTTCTTTCATTGAGGGAACAAGTTTTTTGTTTCTTGCGCCGCTTTGTTCCTGGGTGATTTCATTCTGAATACCCCAACAGAAAATTGAGGGATGATTGTAACTTTGCTTGATTAGTTCACAAAGTTGCTGTTTGCCGTTTACCTGTTTTTCAATCTGAAAAGCAGAGATAACGGGTACTTCTGCCCAGACGAGAATACCTTTTTCATCGCAAAGGTCATAGAAATATTGACTATGCTGATAGTGGGCAAGTCTTATTGAGTTTGCACCCACTTCAAGAATTAAATTAAGGTCTTCTTCGTGTTCTTTTTCGGTGATACCGTTGCCCATTTTTTCTCTGTCCTGATGACGACAGACACCTTTGAGTTTCAGCCGTTCACCGTTGAGAAAAAAGCCCTTTTCGCTGTCGATGTAAAAAGTGCGGAACCCTATTCTTTTCTCAATGTTATCGAGTATTTCACCGCAACGGGTAATCTCACAGCGTACCGTATAAAGATAAGGATTTTCTATGCCGTTCCACAGGACAGGATTGTTGCATTCTAAAGTTAAAACGGTAGTTTCTTCTGCCGACACTTCGCCGCAAGCATAAACATTGCCGTCTTTGTCATATACGGTAACTTTAAGATTACAACCCTCAACACAGCCGTCAACGAGGGCTTTAACGTCAACGTACCATTTGCCTTCTGCTTTTCTCGGCGTAATATACACACCCTCGGAAGAATAATCACGGAAAGAAAAATGAGTGTCTGCCGTTTCAATGAGCCTGCCGTTTCTGTAAAGACCGCCCCAGAAAGTGAAATCCGCTCTCGTGGGGTACACATCGGCATAGTCTTTGTTATCAACGGTGATTTTTATTTCTGCACCCTTGTTGGCGTACTCCGTTATATCTGTTGCAAAAGCCGAATAGCCGCCTTTGTGGGAAGAAAGAATTTTTCCCTCTGCTTCAACACTGCAAACAGAGTTTGCCCCCTCAATATACAAGAAAGTTTTACCGACAGTTTTCGGGAGTTCTCTTTCATAAGTGCAGGCAGTTCTTTTGTAATCCTTGGTGTTACCGTCAAGAGCATTCCAGCAGTGCGGTACGGTCACCGTTTCACTTTTACCTTTCGTTGTGAAAAGCCAGTTATCATTGATTAAGATTGTTTTTCTCATAGGTTATCTCCTGTTTCTTTCGGTGCGAAACCTAAATTTTTTCTTCGGCGGATGAATAAAGAATGCAATATATGTCAGTATCACTGAAGGATTTTGCGATGAAAGACATTTAATACCGTTTTCAGATATGCTAACATAATAATCGGATAAATTCAATAACGCAGAGAAAGATTATGAAAAGAATATTTCTTTAATAATCTCAAATCTGTTAAACCCGTTGGTGACATTCTGAAATCCGACGTTTTTTGTTGCAAAAATTACACAGATGTTTTATAATTGCCTCAAAGGAGGGGCTTTTATGAAGAAAAAACCTAATGTTTTATTTATAGTTACAGACGATCAGCGGTGGGATACTATCCGTGCTTTAGGGAACGAAGAAATAATAACGCCCAATCTTGATAAACTTGTAAGCAGAGGTACGTCTTTCGTCCGTGCTCATATTGCAGGCGGTACCTGCGGCGCTGTCTGTATGCCCAGCCGTGCCATGATTTTATCGGGACGTAACCCTTTTCATCTGGAAGGTCTGGGTGAGAATATTCCGCCTGAACATAAAACCCTTGCAGAAACGTTTAAGAAAAACGGATACGAAACAATCGGACTTGGCAAATGGCATAACGGCTGTCCTGCATATTCCCGCAGTTTTACTCAAGGTGCAAAGATTTTCTTCGGCGGAATGTGGGACCATTGGAATGTGCCCACATGCCGATATGATCCTACGGGTAAATATGACAATGTTATAAATTTCGTTGTAGATTTCTATAAAGATAATCAACCTCAGCCTCAGCATTGTGATGAATTTGACCCGGGCAAGCATTCGAGTACCCTTCTTACAGATTCGGCTATTGAATTGTTAAAGGAAAATGCAGGGAAAGAAAAACCGTTTTTTATGTATCTTGCTTATCTGGCACCTCACGACCCTCGCACAATGCCCGATGAATTCCGTGAAATGTACGACTCGGAAAATATAAAGTTACCCCCTAATTTTAGGGAAACTATTGATACCAACTATCCTCTTATGGTGCATCGTGACGAACATCTGGCATCTTACCCGAGAGAAGAAAAAGAAATAAAGCGTCATATTGCAGAATATTTTGCAATGATAACACATCTGGATTACGAAATAGGCAGACTGCTGAAAGCGCTTCACGAATCGGGCGAGGAGGATAACACTATAATAGTGTTTACAGGTGATAACGGTCTTGCGGTTGGTCAGCACGGCTGGCTGGGTAAAGAGGATATTTACGAGCACGGTGTACGCATACCGCTTATTATGGCGGGACCGGGCATTGCGGAAAACGTGAGAAATGATGCTTATGTCTATCTTTACGATATTTTTCCGACACTTTGCGAAAAAGCAGGCATAGATATTCCTGATTCGGCAGACGGCAAAAGTTTTGCCCGTCTTCTTGACGGTAAGGCAGGAGAAAACTTCCGAGATGAATTGTACCTTATCTTTGATGAATATGTTCGAGGAATCAAAGATGAAAATTATAAACTGATTGAATACCGCAACGGTGACACAAAAGAAGACAAATGGACATTCCTTTACGACATTAAAACTGACCCTTGGGAAACGGTGAACCTTGCACACGAAGAACAGTACAAGGAAAAAGTCAAGCAGATGCGGGAAAAAATTCTCAGGCACAGAGATGAATGGGAAGAACAGAAACACCCCTGGGGAGTTAATTTCTGGAAGAGATTTTCTTTGCAGGATTAAAAGTTTAATCAAAAAGTTTCACCGAATCGGTGGGACTTTTTTGATTGTTGAAATAAGCCGAAATTTCTGTTATACTTTCAAACAGTATCAATTGACAGAGGCGATTTTATGAAAAAGAAAGTTTTTTATACGGAGATTGCATACGTTTTCGGACTCGTCATTATGGCTTTTGCCGCCGCTTTCACCGAAAAGGCAGGTTTCGGTATGTCAATGGTTGTGGCACCTGCCTACATAATACATTTAGCGGTGTCGCAATATCTGCCATGGTTTACCTTCGGCGTGGCAGAGTATTTCTTTCAGGGCGTGTTAGTTATTGCAACGGTACTGATAATGAGAAAATTCAAAATGTCATACCTCTTTTCTTTTGTGACGGCAGTGCTTTACGGCACTTTGCTTGACTTTGCAATGTCGGTCATTGCAGATCTTCCCGAGGCAAGTTTTGCTTTCCGTCTGCTGTGGTATGTGCTGGGTACGGTGCTTTGCTCTTTAGCCGTATCGCTTTTCTTTCATACATATATCTCGCCCGAGGCCTATGAACTGATAGTTAAAGAACTTTCGCAAAAGTTCCGATATGATATAAATAAAGTCAAAACGGCATACGACTGTTTCAGTGTAGTGCTGGGCATTGTGCTTTCATTTTCATTCTTCGGCTTCGGCGTTTTTGAGGGAGTGAAACTCGGCACGGTAGTGTGTGCTTTTATCAACGGATTTTTAATCGGAAGAATTTCAAAACTTCTTGAACACTTCTTTGATTTCAGAAACAGATTTAAACTCGAAAAGTATTTTCAATAACATCACTTTAACCTCACTGTAAAAAGTGGGGTGTTTTTTATATAGCACTTTATTTTTATGATGAAATATGCTAATATTGTAGTGATAAAAAAGACGAAGGAAAAACGTTAAGCGGCGTAAAGACAGAGTAATAACGTCATTTTCCGTTATGACAGAGATATTAAAGAAATGCGGCCGCTGCCGTCTTGGCTTTGCGGACGAGGGCGAAGGCTATATCGTGCCGATGAATTTCGGATATGATATAAAGGAAAATAAACTGCAAATAAATTGACAAAAATTCAAGGAAGTTGTATCATAAATAAGAAAACATTATAAAGGAGAAAAGTTATGGACCAGTTTGCAAAAAGATTTAAAATTGATTGCTCTCCCGCAGCTCACGAAGGCAGCAGCGTTGTGTTTAAAGACACAAGATTTACCGTTATTACGCCCTGCCTTCTGAGAGTTGAAACCCAAAAGGACAGCAATTTCTGCGATGAGCCTACACAGAGCGTATGGTTCCGTGATTTCTGTAAGCCTGAATTTCAGGTTAAGGAAGCGGAAGATGTTGTTGAAATCAAAACAGCAAAGGCAAATTTCCTTTACTCGTTAAAGAAAAAGAAAATGCTTCGTATAAAGCTTCTTGACGGCAGAACTGTTACGGATTACAAGGAGGGCAACCTTAAAGGTACCTGCCGCACTCTTGATATTACCGCAGGTATTATCAAAATCGGTGACGGTATCTGCTCAAGAAACGGCGTTGCACTTCTTGATGACAGCGATACTCTCGTAATCAAAGAGGGCGGAGAAATTCTTCCCCGTGATAACAAAGAAACCGACCTTTACTATTTTGCCTACGGTAACGATTACATAGGTGCCACAACCGACCTTTACAAACTTACGGGTAAGGTGCCCCTTATTCCTCGTTATGCTCTTTCAAATTGGTGGAGCAGATACAAGGCGTATACTCAGGAAGAATACCTTTCACTTATGGATACTTTCAAAGAAAAGGAAATTCCCATTACCGTTGCCACCGTTGATATGGACTGGCACTGGGTTGACATCAAATCAAAGTTCGGCAAGGACAGCCACAAAAAAAGCAATCACAAGAACTTTATGGAATATGTTTACGACATATGGTCAACGGGTTGGACGGGTTACAGTTTCAACACAGACCTTTTCCCCGACCCCGAAGGTTTCCTGAAAAAACTCAAGGACGACAATTATCACACAACCTTCAACCTTCACCCTTCAATGGGTGTGCGCTGGTTTGAAAATCAGTATGAAGAAATGTGCAAGGCTATGGGTCAGGACCCTGCAACAAAAGAAGCCGTCAAGTTTGACATTACCGACAAGAAGTTTACAATGAACTACTTCGATATTCTTCATCACCCCTATGAAAAAATGGGTGTTGACTTCTGGTGGATTGACTGGCAGCAGGGCACAAAGACCAACACTCCCGGTCTTGATCCTCTCTGGGCACTTAATCATTACCACTTCCTTGACAATGCAAAGGATAATCACCGTCCTCTTATTCTTTCCCGTTTCTGCGGTGCAGGCAGTCAGCGCTATCCTTTAGGTTTCAGCGGTGACACAACTCAGACCTGGTCAAGTCTTGACTTCCAGCCCGGCTTTACCGCAACGGCTTCAAACATTGCATATCCTTGGTGGAGTCACGATATCGGCGGTCACTGCTTAGGTGAAAAGGATGACGAACTCTATCTTCGTTGGGTACAACTCGGTGTATTCAGTCCCATTATGCGACTTCATTCGACAAACAATGATTTTGCAGGTAAGGAGCCCTGGAACTGCAGCGGTCCCGTTGAAAGAATCGCAACGGATATGCTTCGCTTAAGACACAAACTCCTTCCCTATATCTACACCATGAACTACCGTACTCACGCAGACTGCAGAGCACTTTGTGAGCCGATGTACTATCACTATCCCGCCGACGAAAATTCATATAAATGTAAGAATGAATTTTACTTCGGCTCGGAACTTATCGTGGCACCTGTTACAGAGCATACGGCAGCAGAAACCAATCTTGCATCTGTTAATGTCTGGGTACCCGAGGGAAGATATACCGATATTTTCACAGGCAGAATTTACGAGGGCAACCGTTTCATAAAAATGTACCGTGATATCGATTCTTTCCCCGTGCTTGCTAAAGAGGGCGCAATCGTACCTATGAGTGCAAATGACAGAACGAACGATTGCTCTAACCCCGAAGTTCTTGAAGTTCTCGTTTACAGAGGCAACAACACCTTCCTTCTTTACGAAGATGACGGCGATACCCTTTCATATCAGCAGGGTGAGTATCTTAAAACCGCCTTCACCGTTAAGGAAGACGGCGATAAGGTTGCTTTCTCAATTGCAAAGGCAGAGGGTGACGAAAGTGTTGTTCCCGAAAGAAGAACTTACGTGCTTAAATTCAAAGACATTGTGAGCGGAGATGTTTCAATCACCGTTAACGGCAGAAAAGTTAAAGGCGAAGTCAAAGAGGGCAAGACTCTTGAAGTTGCCGTTTCGGCAAAAGCAACTGCAAGTGTTGAAATTATTATCGAAAACTGCACTTATCTCACAAACCCCGATAAGAAGCAGGAACTCATCAGAACAATTTCAAAATATCAGATGTCAACCGACCGCAAAGGTATGATTTTCGGTGCATTTATCAAAGGTACAAAGCCGATGCCCAATGTTTCACCTGAACTTGAAGGCCCTCTGACGGAAATTCTCAACCTTTACTGATAATTCAGCAAGTATAAAGAGGAATACTTTTCGGCTTATGCCGTTATAAATGAAGAAGAAATACCAAAATAAATAAAAGGAGAAATCACTATGAGTATGGAAACACCGAGAACCTACGTGCCTTACAAAGATTGGAAGGAAAAGTCAAAGCAGACGGAATATACCGAGGAAACTCCGCTTCTGTCACCTGACGGAACACTGCTTGCAAAGGGCTGGGCAAGACACAATCTTTTCACCTACAACAGAGATTATGTTAAAAAGGGAAGCCCCATGAGCAAGAAAGAATGGGACTTCTATCAGGTTGCCGACGGTAACTATATGGTGCAACTTTCCTTTGCCAATATCGGCATCGGCGGTTATGTTGCAGGAAAACTCATTGACCTTAAAAAAGGCGAAGTGGTAGTTGACGCAACGCAACTTTTCCTTGGCGGAAAGAAACATCTTCCTCCACCCAAAGGCGACGTGCCCAACCGTTATAAAGATAAAATCGGCAAGGCAGAGTTTGATTTTGATACCAAAGAAACGTCAAGAACTCTCTGGTTTAAAATGGAACTTAAAGATAAGACCGTTGAATGTAAGTTTGAGATGGATATTATGCCCGGTCTTGAAAACATCACGACCGTTTTACCCTTTGCTGGTGACAGCAAGAAATACTTTATGACCACAAAGCAGAACTGTATGCCTTGTTCGGGTTACTACAAAAACGGTGATGAAGTTGTTGAGTTTTCCAAAGAAACCGCTTTCTGTGCTCTTGATTGGGGCAGAGTAAACACTCCTCATAAAATGGTATGGTATTGGGGTAACGGCTCAAAGTACATAACTGACGAAAACGGTGAAAAGCATCTTTTCGGCTTTGAAATCACCTGGGCAATCGGTGACGAAAGCAACGCAACGGAAACCTGTCTTTTCTATGACGGCAAGGCTCATAAATTCGGTGCCGTTGACGTTGAAGTCTTCCCAAAAGACGATAAATATATGGAAGATTGGCACTTCGTTTCCGAAGACGGCAGATTTGATATGACAATGAAGCCCACCTTCGACCACCATTCAGATATGAATCTCGGTATCGCAAGAATGCACACCCACCAGGTGCACGGCATCTGGAGCGGCAAGGTTATTCTTGACGACGGCAAAGTGCTTGAAATCAGTGATATGTACGCTTTCTGCGAATATGTTGAGAATAAATGGTAAATTAAATTTAAAATCCTGCTCTTGCCAAGATTGGCTTAAGAGCAGGATTTTTTGCCGCTTATATCAGAAAATAAGCCGCATACAGAAATAACATTGAATTATTTTAAAATAAAAATATTATTAAAGCGAAAGGAGGAAATCGCGTGAAACTGAAAATAATAATTGATGAAAACCGTGATGAAGAAATCATTGTTTATTCTCACGGGAAAAACAGGATTACACAGGAAATAGAGCGTCTTGTATCGTCTTCTGCAACTGAAATTGCAGGATACAGAAATTCCGATGTGTTTATAATTGATTATAGCGATATATATTGCTTTGTGTGCGAAAGTGATAAAGTTTATGCCGTAACAGAGAAGGAAAAGTACAGGATTAAAAGCAGATTATATAAGGTCGAAGAAACTCTCGGAAAAGATTTTGTGAAAATAAATCAGTCCTGCGTTGCCAACGTGAAAAAGATAAGGCGTTTTGAAGCATCTCCTTACGGCTCACTGACGGTGATATTCAAAAACGGTTACAAAGACTACGTTTCAAGACGTCAAATCAAAAAAGTTAAAGAAAGGTTAGGTTTATGATTATGAAAAAACATCTGAAAGAATTTTGTCACAGAGGTCTTGTTTTTGGCGGTTTAGGACCCATTGTGTTGGGAATAGTATATGCGATAATATCACATATACATGACGGTTTTTCCTTAACGGGAAATGAAGTTTTAATTGCGATAGTGTCAACCTATATTCTTGCTTTTGTGCAAGCAGGTGTATCTGTTTTTAATCAGATAGAGTGTTGGCCTGTTGCAAAATCTCTTCTTTGCCATTTTTCACTTTTATATGTTACTTATGTCGTTTGTTATCTTGTGAACTCGTGGATACCTTTTGATATAAAAGTAATCTATATTTTCTCTTTGATATTTATAGTTTCTTACTTTATTATCTGGATTGGTGTTTATTTGTCTGTAAAGATGGCAGGAAGAAGAATGAACGAAAAACTCAGATGATTTATTGAACAAAGCAAAAGGGGCTGTTGCATGAATGACACAGCCCCATAAGGAAGTTTTTTTGAAAGATACGGTGTAACCCCGTTGTTTGGGGTTGCACCGTCTTTTCTGTTCTAAGCTACAATTCTATATTCCTGAGGATTGTTTCTTGCTTCATCCATCATAGCCATAATTTCTTCCTCTGTCGGAATACAAATCATTCCGACTGCTGTAAAATAAATATCCACCTTCACAAAACAGTGACCGCTTGATTTATCATTGTTATGAACCTCAATACGCTCAACAAGTGAATTGACAAGTGTCGGTGTAAGTTCCTGTATATCCGTCATCTCTCTGAAGGTACGAAGAAGTAACCTTAAATCAACAGATTTCTGTTCAGCCGATTTCAATGTTTCCTGACCCTTTGAAACCGTTATGGCAAGTTCTTTTTGCTCACGCTCATATTTAGCCATCAGTTTTCGACATCGGTCATCATCCATTCTGCCAAGAGCATTATCTTCATAAACCTTTTCAATAATGCGGTCTAACTCTTTTATGCGGATTTCACCGTCAGCAACTGTCTTTTTCAGTTTTTCATATTCTGCTTTTCTCATAGCATCGTTCTGCTTTGCTATCATATACAAAAAGACTTTTTCATTGTAACGAATGAAATCTGCTAAGTTTCGTATAGCTTCAAGTACAATTTTTTCAAGAACAACATCACGGATATAATGAACTGTACATTCGCCTCGTCCTGATTTGTAGTTTGCACATCTGAAAAACTCTTGATTTCTGTTCAAGCTTTTTGCAGCACTAAAGTGCAATTTTGAACCACAATCATAACAATAAACCAATCCGGAAAATAAGCTTGTTCTTCCTGTTGTCGTAGGTCTGCGACGGTTTTCACGAAGCTCCTGAACTCTTAACCATTTTTCTTCGCTGATAATAGGCTCTTGCATGTTGGGAATTATCTGATAGTCCTCTTTTGGATTATGGATTACCTTATGAACCTTGTAACTGACAGTTGTGGTTTTGAAGTTTACTGCGCAACCGGTATATTGCCTGTTTTCTAAAATTACAACTATGGTAGCCTTGTCCCATCTGTATGGATTTAGAGGAACCTTATGTCTGTGCTTTCTGCCTACAGACTCATAATAGGCTGACGGAACCGGAATTTTTTCTTTTTCCAAATCACGGGCAATCTGCAAAAGGCCTCGCCCTGCAAGACATAAATCATATATTTTTCGTACAACTTCCGCTGCAGGTTCATCAATGAGCCATTTTTCTTTGTCGTTTTCATCTTTTACATAACCGTAAGGTACAGTAGAAGATACTCTTTTTCCATTGTTAGCCTTTGATTGCCATACAGCACGGATTTTCTTTGAGGTTTGTGCGGCATACCATTCATTAAAGATGTTATAAAACGGTAACATCTCCATACCGTCACCTGTGGAACTGTTTACATTTTCCTGAATCGAAATGAAGGTTACACCGAGTGACGGATATACAATTTGTGTTAATCTGCCTGCTTCGACCTGCTCACGACCAAATCGTGACAGATCTTTTACTATGATTCTGCAAATCTTACCTTCTTCTACCATCTGCTGCATTTGGTTAAAACCGCTTCTGTCAAAGCTCGTACCGGAAATACCGTCATCAATGAAAAACATTGTGTTTTTGTATCCGTGTTTTTTACAGTAGTCAAGCAAAATCTGTTTCTGATTGGATATACTGTTTGACTCATCTTCTCTGCCGTTCTTCTTTTTGGATTTATCATCTTTTATATCTTCAACTGAAAGACGGCAGTAGAGAGCCGTGATTAATTCATCATTTATTGTTTGTCCTGAAATATTTGTTGCAGTTGTCATTATAAATTCTCCTTTCCGACAACCGGACATCGCAAGGATATTTGTATTTTACAATGTCCGATTGTCTTTTTTCAAATGTGTGATATTACAATAGTTTTTCAGATAAAATCAGTTCCTTGAACTGTTCAAAGATACACTGTCTTCCTTCAGGATTAAAATGGGTAGAGACTTCATAGGTTGTACCGCCTATTTTCATTTGAAAAGTTTCTTCACCGAAACGGCGTGTTTTACTACGGTCAACAACTTCATCACTACGGGATGCCATAATATCAGAAAGACTTGTAAGCTCATTTTCATCAATAGGCTCAGGCGGTACTACAAATATGCTTTTGTCGTCTGGAAATATATTTTTCACTATTCTCACCTCGCATCTCTGTTTCGCTGTCGCTGAAGGTATCTGTAATAATGCTCGCAAGCCTTCATAACAAAGTTTTCAAGGTCACTTTCTTTAACTTTGGGAGCAACTTTTTGTAAGCGTTCAACGGAGAATTTTACCGTCGGCTTTTGATTTGCCTTTTCCTCTGCCAATATTTCACCTATATGCTCAGGAGTTAAACCTTCCTCTCTGCTGATTGCACGAAGCCTTTGAGCCTGAGATAAGTTTGGAGTAGCATCACAGACACGGATTTCTTCAACCAAATCTGCCTGTTCCACTTCGTTCAGATAAGAAAGCTCTACTGCAGGGGTAAAGGCTATTCGCCCTTCATCAACAAGGTCAAGGAGTTCGGGGATGAGATTGTTTAATCTGATATATCTCTTAACCTGTGATGCACTGTCATTTTTTGAAATTTTTTCAACAGTCAACTTCGGTCCAACTTGGTCTGAAGTTAAATCTGTCCTCTCGCCTTGACTTTTCATAGCATCAAGTTTCATCTTGTAGGCACGGGCTTTCTCACTTGGTAAGATATGCTCTCTCTGCAAGTTAGCATCAACCATTGCAATGACGGCTTCTTCATAGGTGAGTTCATAAATGAAAGCGGGTATCATTTCAAAGCCTAACTTCTTTGCCGCATAAAACCTTCGGTGCCCTGAAATGATTTCATATTCCGTACCGGATATTTTTCTGACAGTAAGCGGAGTAAGAATAC
>CAYNIN010000043.1:0-13202 GCA_964397395.1 uncultured Faecalibacterium sp. | reverse complement strand
TTTTTGTTATTTGCCGAGAATTTCTTTTTCGATTTTTGTTTTTGCTCTTTCGTTTTCTTCAAGAGAGAGTTTCTCATAGGTCTTTTTAATTTTCTTTTCAACTGAGGGCATCTTCACCGTTTCAAGCACCTCTGCTCTGTACAGGGCGAAGGCGTCTTCATCGGTGGTGGCAATGGTCTGCCTCTGCAGAACATAAATTGACGTTCCCGACTTAATGACTTTTGCTTTGCCGTGGGTTATGGACATAACCGTATCGAAAAATCCGTCATCGTACATGGGGTCGCCGTCTTTCATCAGTTCCGTTGTAAGATTGCCCGTAACGATAATACCAAGACTGTTGTTATACTGCACGTTGAGTTCGTCAATTGTTGCCGTTCCTGCGTTGATTTTCGATGCCATTTCTTCAAAGAGTTTTTCAGTCTGACTGATTTCTTCATCCGTCAGAGAGATAATCTCACCTTTTTCGTTTTCTTTTGTGAGAGAACCTGCAATAACTTTGAAACCTACGTAAATATCAACAAATTCTTCTTTCAGTTCATCATCGGAAAGAGGATTTATACCGCTTGCTCCGAAGTAGTGATCAAGAAGAAGGAGTTTTCTGCATTCGTGGGTCTGTATCAGTGTTATGTCCTGCTTGGTGACACCGATTTTTTCATAGTATTGCGAAAACAAACTCCAGATATTTTCCGTGTTTTGTGCCGCCGTTCTTTTGTAGTCACCTGAAAGGGTTAGTTCCTGTTTTTTCATCAGTTCAATTGTGCCTGCATAGACAAGACAGCACTCTTTGGCGGCTTCTATGATATTTTCCCTTGTTGCTTCGGTGATACCGTACTGTTGGGGACTGTTTTTGACTTTGTCAAGATAGTAGGTGTAAATCCCCGAAGAAATCTTGGTTTCGCCCACAGTGAGCAGGGCGTCACTTTTGTTTGTACAGGCAGTAAAGGTTAGCGCCATAAGCAAAACAAGAATGATACACAACGCTTTTTTTATCACTTTATCGCCGCCTTTCCTTATGTTTATAGTATTATACATTATTTTTGTGTGCTTGTCCACATTTAAGCAGATTCCTATTTATATTTTTGAATTTTTTAATTTTTACTCTTGACATTCCCGAAAGGTACTGATATAATAGTTAATCGTTAAAGTATGCAAAGGCATATAAAGACATTCCTTGCTCCGCATAAAAAATGAAGGGCGGGGCCAGAGACCATAAGGAGGTAAAAAGAAATGAACAATTATGAAACCATGTTCGTATTTTCAGTTGCAAAGGGTGAAGAAGGCGTAAGTGCTCTTACAGAAAAGTTCAAGGCTCTTATCGAAGCAAACGGTACTCTCACTTCTGCTGAAGCATTCGGTGCTAACGGCGGCGTTCGCACACTTGCTTATGAAATCAACGACGAAACAACAGGCGCTTATATGCTCATGAACTACGAAGGTGCTGCATCTCTTCCCGCAGAAATCGATCGTATTGCAGGCATCACAGAAGGCGTTCTTCGTGTTCTCACAATCAGAAAGTAAGGAGGAGTCCTAATGCTTAACTGCGTAACACTTATGGGTCGTCTTGTTGCAGACCCCGAACTCCGCACTACCACAACAGGCAAATCCGTTGCCACATTCAGAATCGCTGTTGACCGTTCATACCAAAGAGCCGGTGAACAAAGACAGGCTGATTTCATCACCATCGTTGCATGGGAAAGCACTGCAAACTTTATCAGCAGATACTTCTCAAAGGGCTCAATGATTGCAATTCAGGGCTCAATCCAGACCCGTCAGTATGAAGATGCTAACGGCAACAAGAGAACTGCTTTCGAAGTTGTTGCAAGAGAAGTAAGTTTCTGCGGTTCAAAAGCAGAAACAGGTTCAGCGGTTGTTGCATCAGTATCTCCCGCCGCTCCTGCTCCCTCTTATCAGACAGCAGTACCCACAGATTTCGAAGAAATCGCCGACGATGAAGATTTACCCTTTTAATCTAAAATACTAACAGGAGGAATAAACTCATGGCATACGAAAAAGGCGCACGCCCCAACAGAAAGTCACGTAAGAAGGTTTGTGCATTCTGCGTTGAAAAAGCAGAATACATCGATTACAAAGATGTACAGAAACTTCGCAAGTTCACATCAGACAGAGCAAAAATCCTTCCCCGCAGAGTAACAGGCACATGCGCCCGTCACCAGCGTGACCTTACAACCGCTATCAAGCGTGCTCGTCAGGTTGCTCTTATGGCTTACACAGCCGACTGATAATTCAAGCAAAGAACTGCCTACACTTTAAAGGTGAAGACAGTTCTTTTTTATTTTTAAATCTACTTGAAAAAACAGATGAATTGCAGTACAATGATTTTGCATATTACAATCTAATAAAGAGGAAAGGAACAAGGTGCATATCAGAGGGCACTTTGCTTTTTAGGGATATGAATATTATTGTTGTCGGATGCGGCAAAATCGGAACTTCCATAATAAGCGCTCTTGAGGCGGAAGGTCACGACCTGACGGTTATGGATTTATCAGAAAAAGCAGTCAGTGATATTGTTAATATTTATGATGTTATAGGCATTTGCGGAAACGGAGCCGACTGTGAGGTGCTTCAGGAAGCAGGTGCTGACAAGTGCGACATTTTTATTGCAGTTACGGGCTCTGACGAACTTAATATGCTTTCTTGCTTCTTTGCAAAAAAATTGGGAGCAAAGCATACCGTTGCCAGAATCCGCAACCCCGAATATAACGACCGCTCTTTGTCTTTTATGCGTCAGCAACTTGATCTTTCTATGTCTATAAACCCCGAACTTCTTGCCGCCCAGGAACTTCACAATATTCTTAAAATACCCTCGGCTTATAAAGTTGAATATTTCTCAAGACGTAACCTTGAAGTTATTGAAGTAAAACTGAAAAAGGATTCGTCTCTTGTCGGAAAGAAACTCAGCAAACTCCGTGAAAAGCAGAACGTGAACTTTCTTATCGGTGCAGTTTTGAGAAACGGTGAACTTATTATCCCCGACGGCAGTTTTGAACTTGCGCAAGGCGATACGATAAGCATTGTGGCGGCTCCCCACGAAATGCAGAAACTCCTCAAGAGTTTCGGTGTTATCCAGAAGACCGTCAGAGATGTTATGATTTTAGGCGGCAGCAAAACCGCATACTATCTTGCAAAGATACTTTCATCTTCAAACACCAATGTTAAAATCGTTGAGAAGAATATAGATGTGTGCAGATTTTTGGGTGAAAGACTCCCCAAAGCCGTAGTTATTCACGGTGACGGTGCAGACCACGAACTTCTTCTTGAAGAAGGACTCCGTTCTCTTGACGCCTTCGTTGCCCTTACGGGTATGGACGAAGAAAACATACTCATCTCAATTTTTGCCTCTGATGTCAACGTTTCAAAGGTAATTTCCAAGGTTAACAACACTGACCTTGCCCGAACTGCAGGAAGACTCGGCCTTGACTGCCTTGTTTCCCCCAAGGATATAATCAGCAGTGTTCTTGTGCGCTATGCCAGAGCACTTCAGAACTCACGGGGAAGCGGTATTGAAACCCTTTATAAACTTATGGACGGCAAGGCAGAAGCCCTTGAGTTTGGCGTTCACCCCGACTCAAGACTTATCGGCAGACCCATCAAAGACCTTCCGCTTAAATCGGGTATACTTATTGCAGGGATAATCCGTGAAAGAAAAACTGCTATTATTCCTACGGGTGACGATACCATTCACAGCGGTGACCGTGTAATCGTTTTATCTCCTGCAAGTTACAGACTCACGGATTTATCGGATATTATTAAAAAGGTGTAATAAGATGAACAGACGAATGGTTTTTCATACAGTCGGCTTTGCAGTCATAATTGAAGCCGTACTGATGCTTTTACCCCTGGCGGTAGCCTTGATATACGGTGAATCCTGTGTATCGGGTATCGGCATTTCAATAGTAATTGCCTTTGTTCTCGGCTTGAGTCTTGTTAAAATTTCAAAGCCGGGCAACAAGGTTATTTATGCAAAGGAAGGCTTTGTTATAACGGCACTTTCCTGGTTCGCTCTTTCTGCTGTGGGTGCTTTGCCTTTTTATTTAAGCAGAGAAATACCCTCTTATATCGACGCATTTTTTGAAACCGTAAGCGGATTTACCACAACGGGCGCCTCGATTCTTACGGATGTTGAAGCAATGAGCAAAGGTCTTCTTTTCTGGCGCAGTTTTACCCATTGGGTAGGCGGTATGGGGGTGCTTGTTTTCATTATGGCAATTATACCGTCTCTTTCCGACAGGTCAATTCATCTTCTGAGGGCGGAAGTACCGGGGCCCGTTGTAGGCAAACTCGTGCCGAAAATGAAACAGACAACCCGTATTCTTTATATTATCTATATCGTACTTACCGTTGTGCAAATCGTCTTCCTGCTTCTTGGCGGAATGGATTTCTTTGAAAGTTGTCTTCACGCTTTCGGCACGGCAGGAACGGGCGGTTTCGGTATAAAAAGCGACAGCATTGCCTCTTACAGTCCCTACGTTCAGTGGGTTATAACGATTTTTATGCTTGTTTTCGGTGTTAACTTCAACCTTTATTATCTGGTTATCACAAAGCATTTCAAAACCGTTTTAAAAAGCAGGGAACTCTGGGCATATATAGGCATTGTTGCTGTGTGTGCAGGAATTATTACCCTTAACATTCTCCCGGTTTACGATAAATTTTCCGAGGCTATACGTCAGGCGTCTTTTCAGGTGTCTTCGGTTATTACCACAACGGGATATTCAACGGCGGACTTTAATCTTTGGCCTAACCTTTCCAAAACAGTGATTTTCCTTTTGATGTTCGTGGGCGGCTGTGCAGGTTCAACGGCAGGCGGACTCAAAGTTGCAAGAGTTATTATGCTCTTTAAGATTATCAAAAATGAACTTCAGAGAATGCTTCACCCGAGAAGCGTTAAAATCAGCAGGTTTGAAGGCAAAAGCCTTGAAAGCACCACACTTCCTGCCGTTTCTTCCTATCTCGTTATTTACGCTGTGTTTTTCTGCTTCTTTATTCTGCTTGTGGGATTTAACGGCTTTGACATTGAAACAACGGTGACTTCCGTTGCCTCTTGCTTTAACAATGTCGGTCCTGCTTTCGGTGTTGCAGGTCCTGCATCAAGTTACGCCTCTTTCTCGGCATTTTCAAAAGTCATTCTTTCTCTTGCCATGCTTCTCGGAAGATTGGAGATTTATCCCATAATTCTCACCCTTTCCGCTTCAACCTGGGCAAAGAAATGATACTTAAAGGAACAAAGGAGAAAACCTATGGCAAATAAAGATAAACTGCACTCGGGAGAAATATACTATCCCGGTGACGAAGAAATAATGAAAGAGCAGACCTTGTGCCTTGAAAAACTTTATGATTTCAACGCAACAAGACCTCTTGAAACCGAGAAAAGAGAAAAACTCCTCAAAGAAATGTTTGCAGAAATAGGGGAGGACTGCTATATTGAGCCGCCGCTTCACGCAAATTGGGGCGGACACCACGTGCATTTCGGCAACGGTGTTTATGCAAACTTCAGTCTGACTTTGGTTGACGACACTCATATTTATGTGGGAGATAAAACAATGTTGGGCCCCAACGTTACAATCGCAACGGCAGGTCACCCCATTGACCCGAAACTTCGCAGCAAAGCCTATCAGTACAATATGCCCGTACATATCGGCAAAAACTGCTGGCTCGGTGCAGGGGTACTTGTAATGCCCGGCGTTACCATCGGCGACAATTCGGTTATCGGTGCAGGGAGCGTTGTGACAAAGGATATTCCTGCAAATGTTGTTGCCGTCGGCAATCCCTGCAAAGTTCTCCGTGAAATCGGTGAGCATGATAAGGAGTATTATTACAAAGACAGAAAAATCGACTACAGTAAATTATAAAAAGAGGACTGACGTAAAAATCAGTCCTCTTAATATTCTTATTGAGATTATGCTTCGCTTTCTGCGTCTGTGCTTTCATTATCAGAACCGAAGAACTGATTGAATATAGCAACGAGCTGCTCGAAGATAACCTTAACTAATTCGATAACTTCACCGATTGTCATGGTAGTTTTCTCCTTTCGTAAAAATTTTCTTTACAAATGTATGTTAACATATTATTCATATATTGTCAAGTACTGTTATAAAATATCAATCTGGCACATTGCCATACTTTTGAGAGCGTTTTCGTGAGAGTCGGGGGTGACACCTGCACAGCAAGAGGAGTCAACGGAAATTTTTACTTCGGGAAGTCGGGCTTTTAAGAGAAGTGCGTTTGAAATAACGCATATATCCGTGCAAAGCCCCACAACTTCAATTTCCTCAAGGTCTTTTGTTTCGGCAACCGCTCGGGAAAGGTCGTATGAGCCGAAAGTAACCTTGTCAATCACAAGACTGTCTTTGACTTCAAGCAAATCGCTTATCTGCCAACCGTCGCTTCCTTTGATGCAGTGAGGCACGGGAAGTTTCTTGCCCTCGGCAGTTTCAAGATAGTTTTCGGGGTGAGTATCCCTTGTGAAAATGACTCTGTCGCCGCTTTTGCGGTAAAGGTCGATTTTGTTTTTTACATTCTCCACAATGCTGACGGCTTCTTTTGTGCCAAGAGCACCGTCAATAAAATCTTTCTGCATATCGATAACACATAAAACTTTCATACAAAGACCTCTTTTTGTCAAGTTTTTATGAACTGATTATATTCCCGCTGCAAAGAAAAATCAAGAAAATATGAGGAAAAACTTGTAAAAAGATATATTTTTATGCTACAATAGCCTTTGTATTTTTCTCATAGGAAAGAGTGATAAAATGTTAGGTGTTCTTTTTAATGTTCTGACCGTTCTTGTGGGCAGCACCGTAGGACTTCTTCTGAAAAAGGGTATCAGTAAAAAATACAGTGATGCAGTTATGATCGGTATCGGACTGTGCACGGTGCTTATCGGTATTCAGGGTATGCTCAAAGGTGAAAATGTTCTCGTTGCCATAGTTTCAATGGTGGTGGGTGCCGTTATAGGTACGGCTCTGGATATTGACGGAAAACTGAACGGTTTAGGTGACGTGCTTTCGAGAAAAATGAAGAAAAAAGACGGCTCAAAGGTTTCCGTTGCCGAGGGCTTCGTCACAGCAAGTCTGCTTTTCTGCGTTGGCGCCATGACGATTATCGGCTCTCTTGAAGCAGGTCTTAAAGGGGATAACACAACTCTCTTCACAAAAAGTATACTCGACCTTTGTTCATCAATGATGCTTTCGGCAAGTCTTGGCATCGGCGTTATATTTGCGGCGGCTTTCGTTCTGGTTTTTCAGGGCGGTATCGTTCTGCTTGCAGGTTTCCTCGAGCCTTTTTTAAGCGACAGCGCCGTTGCAGAAATCACCTGCGTAGGCTCTCTTATGATTCTTGCTCTGGGTCTTAACCTTACGGGTCTTTCAAAATTCAAGGTTGCAAATTATTTTCCTGCCCTTGTTCTTGCTCCTTTCGTGTGCGTACTTTTTGAATTTCTCGGAAAATATATCCCTGCCTTTGCGTGAGGTGTAAAATGACAGCGGAAAAGAAAAATAATCTTGCGGGCAGTATAATGCTCACCGTCTGTGCGGTTATCTGGGGCAGTTCCTTTGTTGCACAGACAACGGGTGCCGAATATGTGGGACCCTTTACATTCATCGCCCTGAGAAGTCTTCTGGGTAGTGCCGTGCTCATTCCCGTAATCTTTGTTTTTAATATAGGCAAGAAGAAAAATACTGCACCCCAAAGTGAAGCGAAAAAAGGGAAAGGCTTTTTCTTTATAGGCGGTACGGTCTGCGGAGTGTGTCTTTGCGTGGCTTCCGTTCTTCAGCAAGCAGGCATTGATAAAGGCACTTCACCGGGCAAAGCAGGTTTCATTACCGCCTTATACATTCTCCTTGTGCCCGTTTTAAGCGTCTTTTTGAAAAAGAAAATAAGACCGGTTATCTGGCTTTGCGTTGCCCTTTCTCTTGGGGGGCTTTATCTTCTTTGTGTGACAGACAGCAGCATACAGACCTCGGACTTTTATGTTCTTGCCTGTGCCTTCTGCTATGCGGTGCACATTCTCGTTATTGACTATGTTTCACCGCAGGTTGACGGTGTTAAACTTTCCTTTTTACAGTTCTTGGTATGCGGTATCATTTCTTCTGCGGTAATGATTTTTACCGAGGAAATCTCCTTTGAAATTATCAGAAAAGCCGCACCCTCAATTGCCTATTCGGGCATTATGTCAAGCGGTGTTGCCTATACTTTGCAGATTTTAGGTCAGCAGAAGATGAACAATCAGCCCACTCTTGCCTCAATGCTTATGAGTCTTGAATCGGTCTTTGCCGTTCTGGCAGGTATGCTTGTCCTTTCCCAGATACCCACTCCCAGAGAAGCCTTCGGCTGTGTTCTTATGTTTGCCGCAATAATTATTGCACAGACTCCGTCAAAAAAGCCATTAACATAATTTACAAAATAAAAAATATGTGATAGAATAAGTCTGTATAGTTACGGACTTATTTTTTATTGTCCGATTTTTAGGAAAAGAGGGAAAAATATGAGCGTTAGAAAAACACTGTTCGACACAATGCCTGACGGTAGAGAGGTTCACCTTTTCACCATTACCAACAACAATGAAATAAGTGCAGGCATTATCACAAGAGGCGCCACTCTTCAGTCCTTTGTCTGCCCCGACAAAGACGGAAAAATGGGGGACATCATTATGGGCTTTGACAATATTGCCGCTCATATCGCTTCAGGTACATATACGGGTAACGTTATCGGTCAGTATGCCAACAGACTCTGCGGTGGCAAGTTTACCGTAGGCGGAAAAGAATATCAGGTTACGCAGAACGAAAAGGGCAAGACCTGCCTTCACGGCGGCGGAGAGTACAACAGTGCAATATGGAAAGCAATTATTATTGATGACGATGCCGTTGAATTTTCCTATACGAGTCCCGACGGGGCAGAGGGCTTCCCTGCAAATGTTGAAGTTACGGTGGTTTACCGCCTTACTGACAGAAATGAACTCGAAATCAATTACAAAGCAGTTCCCGACAGAGAAACCGTTATCAATATGACAAATCACGCCTATTTTAACCTCGGCACTGCTGCAGGCGGTGACGTTCTCGACCACGAACTTATGCTCAACTGTGACTGCTTCACCCCCACCGACGAGGACAGCATCCCCACAGGTGAAATCAGAAATGTTGAGGGTACGGCTTTCGACTTCCGCACACCCAAGAAAATCGGCAGAGATATAGGAGCCGACGACATTCAACTCAAAATGTGCAGAGGTTATGACCACAACTTCTGCGTAAACGGTGAAAAAGGAAAACTCAACCTTGTTGCAAAAGTAAGCGACGCAAAAAGCGGAAGAAAACTCGAAGTATACAGTGACCTTCCCGGTGTTCAGCTTTATACGGGCAACTTCATTGACGGCACGGAAACGGGCAAAGACGGCATCGTTTTAAATAAGCACTACGGTTTCTGTCTTGAAACCCAGTATTATCCCGACACACCCAATCAGCCTGCTTTCCCTCAGTGCACATTTAAAAAGGGCGAAGCTTTTGAAAGTTTAACCATATTCAAAGTTTAATATTTAGAAAGAAGGAATTTACCATGACAATCAGTTTCACTATTAGAAAATTTTTCTCAATCGCACTTGCTGCCGTTATGCTCACGGTTTTCTGCATTTCCCTGCCCGTTAAAGAACACGATGTCAAAAACGCAGACGAAGTTAAGGCAGTTTTTTCTGTTCTTTCCGACTGTCATATTGAGGGCGTTGATAGTGAATTCACTTTCCAGGAAACCTACAAGGTTTTTGCAAAAATCCTTCGTGATGTAAGAAAAGTTCAGGGCGGAAACGATGCAGTCGTTTTCCTCGGCGATAACACAATGAACGGTCAGCATATTGAAAACTCACTGTTTTTCGGTACTATTAATGCACTCAGACCTGCAAAGGAAATCCTTGTTGCCGCAGGTAATCATGACTTTAGCAACGGTACGGGTACTTATGAAGAATTTTCAGAACGCTTTTTAGGTTATAATAACGCATTCTTCACAGAAAACCTCACTGTGCCTTACTTCTGCAAGGTCATTAACGGCTGTTATATCGTTGTGCTTTCTTCCGAGGATGTAACCGTTAACACTATGTATCTTTCCGATACACAACTTGCCTGGCTTAAAGAAGTTCTCGACGAAGCCGCCGAAAACAAAGCACCGATTTTTGTAATGGCACATCACCCTGCCAATTATCTTGAAGGCAGACAGGCAACAGAACTTACAGATATTCTGAATGATTATGACAATCTCCTTTACTTCTGCGGTCACACTCACAGTGAAATCAGCGCAGGAAGCATTTATAACATAGACGGCGTTAACTGCGTCAACCTTCCCAGATGTACCGAGTGGAAAACCGAGGGATATAATACGGGTGTCGGTGCTCAGGTTGAAGTTTATGAAGATGAAATTGTTGTCAGAATCAGAGATTTTTATGATTCGGTATGGCTTGACGAGTATGAAACGAGTTATTCTGTTGTTAAATAAGGAGATGCGGTAAATGAATTACAGACAAACCCTTGAAAAAGCGAAAACAGGTATCGGCGAACTGACAGAGTATGCCGTTGACGGAATACAGACAGTCTGCAAGAACTTCGGTCCCAGAGGTTGCGGAGAAGAAGGCGACATAAAGGCTCAACTTTATATGCTTGAAGATATTAAAAAGTATTCCGACAGCGCCCGGAGAGAAACCTTCAAGGCTAATCCTGATGCTTTTATGTCTTTCGTACCTATTGCAGGTGCCTGCCTCGGCGGTGCTACCGCCTGCAACCTTTTAGGTGCTTTTAAGAATAAGAAAACCGCCCTTGGTTCAGTTGTCCTTATGGGTGCGGCAATTTCGGGCATCGTGGGTGAGTTTCTCCTTTATAAAAAAATGCTCGACCCCTTTTTTAAAGAAAAGGAATCGGGAAATGTCATCGCCGTGAGAAAAGCCGCAGGCGAAACAAAGCGCAGAATCATCTTCTCCGGTCACACGGACTCTGCTCCCGAATGGACGTATACTTATAAATTCGGCTCTCACGGTGTTACTGCCGTTGCAGGTTATGCCATTGCAGGTCTTGCTTATACTGCCGCAACTTCTGCGGTGACACTTACGAGTAAGAATTTTTCTCTTAAAAGAAAAATGGCTCTCGGTCAATTTGCCTTTGCTCCCGCTTATGCAGGTCTGTTCAAGTTTACCGACAGTAAAAACTACGTTGAGGGCGCCAACGACGACCTTACGGGCTGTTATGTAAGTTCAGCCGTTATGAAATATCTTTCCGATAATGATATCCGCTTTGAAAATACAGAAGTTGTCTGTGTGCTTGCAGGCGGTGAGGAATGCGGGCTCAGAGGCTCAAAGGCTTTCTTTGAGGCTCACCCCGAGTATAAGAATGACGGAGTGGAAACAGTATTTATAAGTCTTGACACAATCCGTGACGAAGATTATATGATGATTTATGAAAGAGATATGACGGGCACGGTCAAAAACGATGAGAAGGTCTGCGAACTTCTTAAAAATGCCGCCCTTAAATGCGGTAAGGATATACCCGTCGGTGCAATACCTCTTGGCTCAACGGATGCCGCCGCCGCTTCTCAGGCAGGTATCAAGGCCGCTGCCCTTGTTGCTATGGACCCTGCTCCTGCAAGATATTATCACACAAGACTTGATTCAAGCGACAATCTTGTGCCTGAAACTATCGGCAAGGTAATCGACATTGTTCTTCAGGCCACCTTTGATTTTGACGAAGCAGGTTTATAATTGAACATACATAAAAACGAGCCGTCTGATTAAAAACGGCTCGTTTGCGTTATTTAAATTTCCGCAGTCTTTACAATAATATCCACACAGTTTTCGTGACCTATAACGCCGCTGTTAAGGCATAGGTGATAGTTCCTCATATCGCCCCAACTTCTGCCGGTGAAATATTTGTAGTTGACTTTTCTCTTGGTGTCTTTTTCGTTAAGACGTTTTTCGGGACTTTCATCGCTCTCTCCGTAAAGGTCAACGATTCTCTTTGCTCGGTAATCGTTATGGGCATAAATGAAAACGTGCAGACAGTCTTCTCTGCCTCTTAAAATATAGTCGGCACATCTGCCCACGATAACGCAATTGCCATTTTCTGCAAGTTCATTTATAACACGGCACTGGGAACTCCAGAGATAGTCAGAAGTGCTCATGTGGTGGGTGCCGTGAGGTGTGGCAGAGGAAAAAGCATAGGAAAATAAACTTTTGCCGGGGGCATACTCGCCGGCATCGGCAATATAGGAGGGGTCAAAACCTGTTTCCTTTGCAACTTTTTCAACAAGTTCACTGTCGTAATATTCATATCCGAGTCTTTTTGCAACTTCCTTACCGATACTTCTTCCGCCGGAGCCGAACTGACGGCTTACGGTGATTATTTTCTTCATGTTTATTTCTCCTTTCGTTATCTTTTATTACATTTATATTATACCTTTTTGCAAGTGACTTCTCAAGGTGAAAATTGAACAAAAGAGCAGGTCACTTTTTGTAACGAAAGATAAAATAACCGTCTTGTTACCGTATCGGGACAATATTTTTTTAGTATAAAACTGTGGATTGAGTCAAAAATATCATCTGTTTTTATGTGCATGTTCAACGAAAAATATCAAGTTCAAAAAAAATTCAAAAAATTCATTGACAGACTGTTTAAATTATAGTAAAATATGTTTGAACCATTAATGGAGGCATGCCTCTTGTAGCGATTGAAATTGTCGAAAGGAGAAAGACGATGGACCTTAATAAATTTCAAGAATTATGGGATTACTTCCTTGCATTCTTAGACAGAACATTCCAATGGCTTCTTTATGTATTCGGTGTTATCGATGAGTGGCCTCCTGCAGATTATCCCGACATCAACGAAGAGAATACTGACGAATAATTATCCGGAAGGAGATATGAACTATGGAATGGGATTTAATAGAACAGATTTACCTTATCTTTACAAGAATTTTTGATGGTTTTATCGACTTCCTTGTTAAAGCATTTGGTGACAACGAAGAATAATTCAAACAAACAAAACTCTCTCGTAATGAGGGAGTTTTTTATTTTTTTGAAATAAATGAAAAACTTGACTCTGTTAGATGGATAAAGATAAAGGCTATGTTTAAAACAGGTGATGCTTTTTGCTTTCCCTTTAGGTTATTTGCCTTCCCTGCAGGCAATGTCATTAACTTAAGGAAAATGCAACAATGTTGTA
>CAYNIN010000042.1:0-13234 GCA_964397395.1 uncultured Faecalibacterium sp. | reverse complement strand
ACAGAGAGAGCAGTAGAAGGTAAGCTCTATCGAATAAGGAAAAGATTAAAAGCATTATTAGGAGGTGATGGATTTGAACAATAATGAATACGCATATGCAAACGACGCTGAGTTTGATAATTTGCTCAAAACTTATATGACAGATGAACCGCCTGAAGAAATAGTAAAAACCGTTACACCTTGGAAAAGAGCAATGCAGCGTGTTCTGATTGGTCTTGCACTCAGCATGGTGACTTTAAACCTCTTCTTGCTTGATTATATACTTCCTGCTATAGGTGCGGTTTTATCCTTACTGGGCTTTCGTACTTTGCGCAAAGAGAATAAGCAGTTTTTAGGTTGTTATGTTATATCATTGATCAATTTAGTATATAAATTGTTCGTTCTCATTAAAAACACTGCAATAAATATATATGAAATTATACCCGGATCATTTTTCCTCTTCACCTCGTCTATTCTGACTTTTATTCATCTGTTGCTTTTCTGCAGAAGTCTTTATGCGGTTCAAAAAAAAGCAGGAATCACACCATACAAAACGCCAATGATATCGTTGATTATCTGGTATATTGTTTTATGCGGTCTTGCTTTCATTGAATTCAGCGGTCTTATACTCCCCCTGCTTATGATTATCAGTTTAATATTCATTATAATCAACCTTAACAAGATCTCCAAAGCATTAGACAAGGCAGCTTACACTATCGAAACAGCACCGATCAAAATATCTGACAGGGCACTTGTAAGTACTATAGCAGTCACTCTTGCGGCAGGTATAGCCTGCGGTTATATTTTCTTCGGAAGTTACCCTATGCAGTGGGAAGTAATGAATAAAAACGAGCACGCTGAAATTGCGGAAATTAAGAATCACCTCATAGATCTCGGATTCCCGGCTCATATACTTGACGATATGAGTGCCGAGGATATACTTGCTTGTCAGGGGGCAACCAATGTAGTAGTTGATACAAAAGAGATTCCTTTCAATGACGGCAGAGAAATTAGAACAGTCAAAAATACAGACGACGGCAGAACCGTTTACATTGAAACTGTTTATGATGTTAAGGAAATGATTGTCACCGGTATCGGTGTGTGTTTAAACGAAAACATGGAGTTTGGTTATAATGTTGGACTCGCTGACAATTGGATAATAATTCATCATTTTCAGTGGGTTGTAAATCCCGGGTTTTACGGAACCGAGTGCATTCAACTATGGCCCACCTATTCAGATAACCAATGGAGTTCAGCGGGAGCGGTTACGGGTCGTGTTCTTTACACCAAAGACGGTACCGACTATGTTTCGCCCTACTACTCCTTGGGAGACGAAACCTACACATATGAGAGTTTCATAACAAATACCCGTACATCAACAGATATTTTTGCCACTTTCTCACTGCCTGAGGACGCTGAAAATCAACGAGGCTATGTGACCTATTCGATAACGGCAAACACAAGCGAAAACATTCATCTGATTGATTCTTGGTTCAATTATAATCACCAAACAAGTTGGCTCCAATATCCTGCCCGAACTGCAAAAGAAAACCGCCAGACCGGCATTTTCAATGATAATATAGCTTTCATGACACAACAAGATGCTTTGCAGATATGGGATGATCTGCGATGAGTGTTACAAGCATTTATGCGAATTTTTAAAATGCAACAATCAAAAGAACTAACTGACTTTCAAAAATATATCTGATTCAGACAGCAAGGCAGCCGTCGGGGATTAAATTCCTCAACGGCTGTTCTTTATTTCGCTATTAAATTATATCGGCTCATTACCAAGTCAACAATCTCTTGTCTTTTTACCTTCATATTGAGTTTATCAAGAATATCCTTGATAGTTTCTTCTTTGAGTTGCGGTAGATATTCTTTATATTCAGGATGATTTTCCAGCAACTCATTAAAAATAGTTATGAGTATATCTTTCGAGGCACTCTTTTTCGGATAACCACGGGCGATAAGAGCCATATTATTGTCAAAATTAGGAGCGAAACCTATAAAATTACCTTTATTCACATCACGAAGCAAACCAAAATTATTTGTATGTCTGTCGGGATTAGCGACAACTGTATCAAGGAAAATCATTCTGACATAATCCCCTATTGCTTCGGGACAAAGTTTTTGAAGTTCAGTAACAACAGCCTCATAATCTTCGTTATCACCCATAAATGTTGAAGCAGGTTCAAAGTTAACATTTGCCGAATCGGTAAAATCAAGAGATTTAATAACACCCTGGCCACGTTCATAATGAGCCATATTCATTCCGAGTGCCTTTCCGATATGGAATACAAACAATTCGGAGAAAAGTTCATTATGATTCGCTCTTTTATGCATCTGCCATTTACCGTCACGAAGTTTCCAGCATTTTTCAAAACTACCTACATTGGTAAGTTCAGGAGTTCTGCTGTGCTTACTGTTGGCTGCACGATTAAAACTATCGTAAGTACCTTTAAGAGCGAGATTGGAAAAATAGTCATTGTCAAACTTAACATCGGCATAAGTAAGTTCAGAGCCAATAGGACGAACCCAATAATTATCGGTAATTGTTGCACCGTTGACATGGACTACCGTTGAAACATCGTCTTTCTCGGCAAGTCTGAGGGCTTTTTTCAGAAGTCGGGAGTTTGCTCTGTGGCTGTCGATAGCACGGCTTTCAAGCCACATTTCAGCATTACTGATGCGTTTTAAGTACAAAGGAAGTAAAGCGTCGTTTACAACTGTAAGCCGACCGTCTTTCCAGACAGCCACAACTGTATCGGCACTTAAAATTTCAAAAGATTTCTTATTCACCGTCACACTTCCCTTCTGTTTTAGTTACTCTATCATATAAAAACAAAAATATCAACAGCAAAAAAGTTATGAGAAAAAAACTTGCAAATAACTTATAAATTTATTTACCTGTTGATTCGGTCCTAAACACATTACACATAAGTATCAACTTATACTACGGTTTCTAACAGCCCCACACAACCGTCATAGATGTCTTTGTATGCAACATCAAATCTGCCTGAATACCAAGGGTCTGCCACATCACCTTTTCTATCGGTGTAATCCATCAGCTTATGCACTTTATTCTCAGGATCCTTGCCGAAAATTCTGCCGATATTTCTTACGTTCATACTGTCCATAGCGATAAAAAGGTCATACTTATCATAGTCGCTTTTCTTCAATTGCACAGCCCTTTTGCCTTCACAGGAGATCCCGTGCTTTTTCAGTTCTTCTTTTGCAGGAGGATATACGGGGTTTCCGATATCACCCCATATTTCTTCGGTACTCGTAGCAGAGGAAAAGACAACAAACTCCTGCTCTCTCCCCTGCTGTTTGATTAAATCTTTGAATATAAACTCTGCCATTGGTGAACGGCAGATATTGCCGTGGCAGACAAACATTATTTTGGTCATAAAAGCCACCTTATTTCACCGTTATTTCCCATTCGCTCAAATCGCCTTTAATACACTCAATATGATGTATACCGTCTGTAAATGTAACTCTTGCCAGAACATCGGGAAGTACAAGCGGAAGAGTAATATTTTTATTTATGGGAGAAAGACTCAACTTTTTGTTTTCATAATCAACTTTCATTCCTGAAGCTGCAATAAGTGTAGACCAGCTTGACATAGGACGTGTGTAATGATGACCGCACTCCCAATGATCCCAGAAATGACCTAATCTTAATTGATTATTATGTATCGAATTTACAACGGTATCAGATATTTCATTAAAACCTACCGAAACTGCAAGAGCAGAAAAAGCATAGCCTATACCTGTCCACACAGCCACTGCCTGACAGTTATTATAGGTATGTATGGTTGTTTTTCTGCTTTCGGGCACAGTCGCATTGACCAATCCTTGCTCTTGGTCAAAATTATTACGAAAAATATAATCAACTACCTTGCGGACTCTCTCATCAGAAATATTCCCTGATAAGCCCGTCATACGAAGGAACCATTCTCCGTCAAGCTGATCCGTCATAAGAGATTCATCAGTTTCGCTATCATTTCTCCAGAGGTTATAATACTCTCCGTTCCAGAGTTTTTCTTCAAGTGATTTTTTGCCTTGTTCTAAAATATCATTCCATTTATCAAAGCGTGATTTATCCCCCACTCTGTCAGCAATAACGGCAGCAGCCTTTAAAGCAGCAAGCCACAGAACAGAAATATAGGCAGGGGTGCCCGAAAAATTCCACGCATCATAGGTGTTACGCTTTGTATCGTGGTCAGGCAATCCGTCACCGTCGGTATCAAGCTTTTCTATGGAGTCCATAGCTCTTTTTACATTATCCCAAAGAGATAAAAGATATTCTTTGTCGCCTGTAAAAAGATAGTCACGAAGCACCATCAAGACAAACTGCATATTCATATCAACACGGTCAAAGCCTTTATCGGTTCGCTTCATATCGGGCTTGAACAGATGATGCACTCTGCCGTCCTCACGCTGAAACTCTGCTCCCATTTTCATCTGCTTTTTCTGCAAGTCAGGGAACAGACTGATAAGTGAATAGGATGCGTGATAAGTAATATCAGTGGTATGAAGTCCGCAGAATCCAAGACCTTCCCATAAGCCGAAATTACCGCTTTTAAGATAAACCGAGCTCTTCACCAAAGGCGAAAGATTAGATGACCAGGAGTCGGGATAAATTGACGGTAAATCCGTAGAGTAAAGAAGGTCGGCAAAATCTACAGCAGATTTAAAAACACTGTCGTAGTTATCCGAAAGAAATCTGTTGGCACCAAGAGAATCCTTATAAAGATTCTCGTAGTAGTGACCAAGCTTTTCTCCCTTTTCACTTATATTGTTAGGGAAATACCAAGTCAGTATAAAACGTATATTTTTCTTTTCACCGGGCTTCAGATTAACTTCAGAGCAGAGAGCACAGGTACCGAAATCCTTGCCCATTCTGTAAATCTGCCTGAGGCAGCAACCGAGAAAAGAGATTTTATCTTCTCTTAAAGAAAGGAAGTTCGGATTACAATATCTGATACGGCTGAGCAAAGAAGCTGCAAAGGGATATTTTAAATACTCTTTACACAGAGAATCAAGTCTGTCATTACTGAGCAAAGGAAAATTTACAGGTATAGTCTTGGGTTTTATTCCGATATCACTGTTCGGCAGACAGCCCTTTTCCCTGAATCCAAAAAGGAAGGATTCCTGAGTCACACCGAATTTAGAACTGCCAACATATTCTTTCATAAAACGGTAATAGTCAGCTGTAATATATGATTTTTCTCCGTCACCGTTTATGCTGAGGCAGAGATTACCGCAAGAAGATGATTTTGTTGTTTTAGCAGGATGTATATTTACGCCAACGCCGTCACCGACTGTATGAACGGAATTTTTATTCCCCTCTTTTTTATTGGCAAAATTAGGCTCAAGAGCACCGAGCAGACTTATATTCAAATCGCTGTCATTCGGATTTTCAACGGTAAAATCCATATAGAATCCCGGTGTTGATGAAACATCACTGTTATGAGGTACAAAGGGCGAAACCGCTTTAAGACTGAGTTTACAAGACAATGCGCTATCCTCATAATTCAATTGGCAGACAGGAAATCTGCCGTCAAATTCAATCTTTTCCACAGGTTTATTCCAGGCAAACATACGGTATGTAAAGTCATCAGCGTCGGTTTTCATACCGAGTTTACGGATAATCGGTTTACCGTTATTTTTACTCTCTCGCACCCAGAAGGACAGAGCCCCTGTACTTCCTTCACCGTCGTCAACCTTATCTTCGCAGCAACTTTCGGTAATTCTCGGCTGATTGGCAACAAGCCAATAATGGAACTCTCCGTCAGGCATAAGTTCAACACTTCCGCTGCCAATTCCGCCTAAGGCTATGCCGCTTGTGTGTGTTTTGGTAGATGTAATCTTTGCCATAATTTACCCCACAATAGTTTTTTAATAAGGATTTATGCTTTATTAAGAAGCTCAATCGCCTTTTCGATATCCGCCTCTTCAAGACCGTCCTTCTGCTGAACAAAGTTTTTGAAGTTCAGTAACAACCGCCTCATAACCTTCGTTATCTCCCGTAAATGTTGAAGCAGGTTCAAAGTTAACGCAGACTACTGCTGAAATATCGTCTTTTTCGGCTAACCTGAGGGCTTTTTTCAGAAGTCCGTTTATCCATGACTGTCGATAGCACGGCTTTCAAGCCACATTTCAGCATTTACTGATGCGTTTTAAGTACAAAGGAAGTAAAGCGTCGTTTACAATTGTTAATTCTCCGTCATTCCAGACAGCAACAACTGTATCGGAGCTTAATATTTCAAATGATTTTTTATTCATTCTCTCTTCCTTTCAATGTGATTATTTTATCATATAGAGCGAAAAATATCAACCTGAAAATAAACTTACAAAACAAGGTAGGTTGTCTACACTTTTTACTTCATCCAAGAAAAGCGACAACACAGCAGCTACCCCATAACTTATCACCGTAAGGAAGGCTGAAGCGGTATAATTCCTTCCGATAAAAGCAGAAAAAACAAACGATGCAAACAGAAGACCTGTCAGCCCCAAGCTGTTGTAAACACTGAAAACCTTTTGACTTTCGCCTTTATTGCAAGATAAGTACAATATGCTGGTATCAACACCGGATAGTCCGGCAATCACCACACTTAACATTATACGTTCAAGCAAAAAATCGAAAAAGCCGTCGGCTCTCCAAAACACAATCTTTGAAACAAGATACAGACCGCAACAAAAACTCATCGTTTTTTTGTATCCGATCTTATCAGCGATTATTCCCCACGGAACTTCAAACAAAATGCACAGGAGATATGAAACACTTTCAATAAGTGTTATATGAAAAACTGTAAGTCCGTTTGCTTGACGGTAAAGTGTTGCAATCGGGCCATAAAAAACCATTCCTTGAAGCAAGGCAATGGCGTACATTAAATATATGTTCTTTTTACTTTTCACAAAAACAATCCTTTCTAATTTTTAGGCACAACAAAGCAGCACTATATAATAGGACTAAAAAATATTGTGTCTTTCTTAGATTGGACTGTGCATATTACAAACCTCTTTTCTGTGGTTATTACATTATTGCAATTCTTTTACCATCTGCATTTCTTTGAACTGCTTTCCTAAAAATGTGTACTCAACCTCTTTTAATTCCGCAAAGCCTACAGACGAAAACATTTTGCGTGCAACTGTATTTTCGAGAGATACACTGATAAACAACTCATCGACATTGTGTTTCTTCTTAAAATAGTCTAAAAATGCTATAACCGCTTTCTTCCCATATCCTCTACCTTGGAACTGCTTGCCGATCATAAAGCGGCTCAAAGACCAACCCGGGAAGGTTTCGTCATAGTCATATAAAATAAAGCCTACCATTGCATCCTCTTGATAAATTCCCAAGGTATAAAGGCCTTCTTCATAGGCTGCTTCAATCAAGGATTGTTTGTTATCTGCGACAAACCCCTCTTGGCTATCATCAATGGTCAATGCCATACAATCCCAATAATTTGATTTGTCTATTTCTCTAAACTCCATTTTAACCTCTTACATTTATAGTTTGGCTACCGCATCTAAGCAAAGTGTAAGTGCATATTCGTAGGCATTACCGCCCCAGTTGCGCTCGTCGTATTTATCAACATCGGCAAGGCTGTCTGCGGTGTAGAGTATCATACCCCAAGTTGCACCTCTGAAAGCGGATACAGCGGCAAGCGCAGAACACTCCATTTCAACAACAGAACAGCCTTCGCTTTTACGGTATGCAACCTTTTCTTTGGTTTCACGGAAGAATCCGTCTGTTGACCAAGTGATGACCTCTTGATATTTCATTCTGTGTTCAAGCACAGTTTCTTCGATTGCTTTTCTCGCTCTTTCGCTGATCTCCATAAAGCGTGAAGGCGGTGCATAGTGATAGGATGTTCCTTCGTCACGCAGAGCCTTGTTCGGTACAAGGAACGTGCTTTCGGGGAACTTTTCGAGCGCACCGCAAGAGCCGGCAGAGATAATTTCACGCACACCGTAGCCGACAAGCCAATCAAGTATCTGTGTCGCAGGTGCAGCACCTACGGGAGCTTGGCAAAGCACGATTTTCTCGCTTTTATACTCGATTATGTAGATAGGATAGTGCTTTGTTGCGCTGATAAATTCCTCAACCTTTTGTGCGTTGTTTTTCAGTGCATATTCGTCAATATAATCACCAAGAAATGCAAAAACGCATTTTCTCGGCAAGTTCAGTTCCAACTTTTCGTGTGTGGGATCGATGACCGCTGTCAGCTCGCTATCAAATTCCAAGATAGGGATTTCGTTCTTTATAATGCTCATTATTCTTACTCCTGTATAAACCTATCATTTCCCCACCAATCGGGAAGCAGGTCTTTCAGTTTAACTGTTTTTTGCGTATCAAGGTCAAGCAAGATTTCGATGTCTCCGCTATCCTTATCCAGTTGCATCATATATTCACGGCAAGCACCGCAAGGAGAACCAACCTTGCCATTAGGCATTACAGTGACAACCTTGTCTATTTGACTTTCCCCATTGGTTATCATATTTGCAATAGCATTTCTTTCGGCACACATTCCGAGTGTTGAAGTAGTGTCAATGCAAACGCCAACATAAATATTTCCTTGCTTTGTAAGAATGGCCGCCGCCACACCTCCTGCATCTATAAAAGGAGAAATTGCCCGACCGTTTTGTACTTTAACTGCTGCCTTATATAATTCATTCCACATAATATTTACCTCGTCAAATTGGGATTTTACTTATAATTATAAATTATCTCGCCTGCTTTATATTCAAATTCCTTTGATATTTCCACACAGTAGGATTGTAATATAAAATCATCTGTGACGGGCTCGTTTTTACCTATTTTCTTGCGTTCAAATAAGGGATATAACAGTCCATCTTTATCACGGAGTTCAACATATTTCATTTGGTCAGAAGAACAGCTTGTCACAATAAATACAAGCAGATTGTTGTTTTCGAAGAATTCTTCTGTATAATCAAGATTAAAGTGATAAGAGGAGTATTTTTCGTAATCCGTAATCAATTCAACAGTATTCGTTTCGAAAATCAAATCCTCATCCCATAGTATGAATCCTCTTGCCTGCATATTTGTGGCGTGATAATCCTTATACTTGTCCGTTCCACAAGCAGTAAGACAAGACAAAAGCATTATTAAGGCTAAAATTAAAGACACTACTTTTTTCATAAGTTATCCTCCATTCATCCTTATTTATCAAATTCCAATATCGGTATTTCATTTTTTGTAATGCTCATCTTATTTTATCCGTTCTTTTTATAAAACATTAATTTATATCACCCAAGCCATTGAATAAAAGCAGTTTTATCTGTACTGTTATATCCTACATTGTTATAAAAGTTTAATGTCTTTTCGTTTTTTGAACCAGTGAGCAACATCATTTTATAACAATTTTCATTCTCTGCAATTTTCCTTGCATAATTCAAGCATTCCGTTGCGAAGCCTTTTCCTCGATAATCTGAATGTGTAACGACATTCTCAATAAAAGCATAAGGTCTTATGTTTCTTGTCAAATTAGGAATAATCACGCAGACACAAGAAGATACTAAGTTACCATCTATTTCCTTGACAATAATATGATGATTTTTGTCTTGCATAATCGTATCCCAGGTCTTTTGTAAATGTTCCGTCATTTCTGGGATTGTTTCCTCATGCAAGTGCAAATATAATTCTAATACTTTACTTAACTCGCTTTCATATATTTCTCTAACCATTGCTACATCCTCACGAATTTCTGTTTATTGACCTACTCTGTAAAACATTACTTTGTTCCGAATCAAACTCTAATATCGGAATTTCGTTCTTTGTGATACTAATTCTTCTACCTCTCAAATTGGAGGTTCATCATTTTACTCTAAATCAATCCAATACCTTTGTTCTGTTTTTCCATTTTCCATTCGTTCCGTTTCTAATATACCACCATTATTTATGATAGATTTCACAGAACCAACATTGTCCTTATCGCATACCATCAAGACTTTTTTTATCCCTAATTTTTTACATTCATCTAAGGCAAGTCCAATCATTTGGGTAGCATATCCTTTTCTTCTTTCAGAGGGTCTAATACCATCTCCGATATGACCTCCGTGTGCCAAAAGATGATCATTTAGGTAGTGTCTAATATTTACAGCACCTACAATTATGTTTCGTTCCATATCTAAACAGAAAAACGTAGAGTCAGGAACCAATCCTTCTTTAGGTTCTTTCGTTTCCAAATTATTCAGATAGTAATCAAAATCATCATAGCCATTCTTGAAAATAACCCACGGTGAACGGTTGGTTTCATTTTTGCTATTATAATCTGTCCACTCTTCAAGCACATCTATAATCTGAGTTTTATATTCGTAACTGCCTTTTATCAACTTTATGTTCATAGCAATACACCTACTCTCTTTCGAATTCGTGGTAAATATTATACCATACAAATATGAATATTGCTATAAAAATGCAAAAAAAGACAGCAGAGAGAAGTAAATCTCCCTGCCGCCATACTTCGGTTAGTTGTAAATTATATCGTGATTTACGATTTCTGTGACTCTGCTACGGATGTTATTCATCCGAGCAACCCATTCATTTGACTTTCATTACCAAAATGTTGCCATAAACACGTCGCTATAAAAACAAACGACAAAAAGTGGCTTGAAACCGCTGGGGTTTCAAGCCACTCAAAAGCCTTATGATATTATTCCCACTCGCTCCCGAAAACTGTAACTTAAACAATTTTGTATGGGTATTTTTACTCATATTATCGGGAGTGCTCAGATTATCCTTAAAATATGGACTGTCAAGATTTTTGTTGTCATCGTGTTGTCACGCTGACACCAGTATTACAAACGCTTTCATTAACATTTCAACAGAAATGTAGCATAGTACTATCAAGCATTTCTTAAGCGAGCATTCTCATTCTGTAACAGTTGCACTTCTGCTTCAAGATTATTTTTAATCTCTCTTTTCTCAGTTAATGGCTGAGTAGCAACTTCTACTCTTTTTTGCGCATTCATCAACTCAACATTTAAATTATTAATCTCATTATATAAAACTTTAATTTCTTCTTCCGCTTTTTTCTTGCCAAAAATCTTGTTCTTTAACTTCTCGATTTTTCGCTGTTTTTCAGAGATAGTTCTCTCAACTCCAACCTTTGCTTCTTGTAATGATCTCACATTGTTCTCTATGGCACTAATATCTTTATCGACAGCATTAATGCTAGTTCTTATTTCAGCAATTTTTATATTGTTTCTTTCAAATGCTTCATATTGTTCAGGATGCGATTGCCAATATTCCTTATCTTTACGCTCTTTTTCGGCTACTCTCAGTGAATTTCTATATTGCTCACGATTGCGTAAAAACGTTCGCTTATATTGAGCTCCGTTATTTTCTTTCTCCTCATTATCCAGAGCGATCATCCAACCGTTTTCATCCAAAGTGTCGATAACCGAGATAGGCAATCCTTTCAATATCGTTAAATAACAATCCCAGTTCTGATTGATGAATTCTTGACCTGGACACGCAAAGAAATCTTTATATCGCTTTATACAAGCATACCACATTTGGTTAAATGCCTGTGCTAATTGCTTTGTTAAATTTTGATATTCAAGATTGTTGCTGATAGTATCTGCATCCAAGGCATCTTTGATTCTCGAACTATGCAATCCCTGCAATCCAGATACAGTTTTATAAACATAGTCTTGTTCAATCATTTGATTCAAGAAAGTTGCAGGATTAAGCTGACCCGACCTTACCAAGTTGTTGCCCATATCAAACAGTTCTTTAAATCCGGCATAGTTAGAAAACATCTTTGCGCCTTCATTGCACATGCGAATGCCCATCTTGAGAACGAAGGTGTATACCTCTCTTTCGACAAAATCTTTATCCTCATATGTAGTGTTTTCTAAAATTTCCTTGATTACCGCAATAAGATCTTCGCACAATTTATCCTGCTTAACACAGATATTACCGGCTCGCTCTCCGTCATCTCGCAAATATTCCCAAGTAATTGCTTGAGAATCTAACACTAAATTATATTTTTTCATCTTTGCAAGCTGAATTTCAATCTCTGATTGATCATCACTGACAACTCCAACAAACTTTGTTCCGCATTTTTGGCAGAACATCATATCGTCTTCCATTTGATTTCCACATTTTGAACAGTACTTCATTATCTAAATCCCCCTATAGTTTGAATTTGTATCCACAATTTAAGCAAGTAACAACCGTCTTATTTGCTCCTATACCTCCAGCTAATAATCCTACACCACCGATCAAAACTGCACCAGCTACAGCTTTACCAAGACCAAAACCTTGTTTCCCGCCAGATAGTGAAGTAGAGCCACATTTAGGGCATTTTGCTTGGGCATCAAAATGTCTTCGTTGTTCATCCAACTGCCGTTGTTGCTGAATAATCTGTGCCTGTTGTAAACGAATCATATCATTAGGCATATCAAGATCATTTTTGTAATCCATAATATCAACAACATCACTTGTAGGAGTTAATGCAACTATTTCTTGCTTTTCTTCGTTCCTCACAAATGATTTGCCACAGTAGCCACAAAAGGTACTTTCTATGTTGTTTTGTTTGCCGCAGTACGGACAAAATTGTATTTGTTGCGTTTTTTCTTCTACGCTTTCTTTTAACGGATAGCCACAATGTATACAAGCGGGAGCTTTGTCAGATACTTTCCCACCGCATTCCGGACATTCGATCAAAGCCATAACAGTTTCCTCAATTCTTTACATAATGTTTAAATTAATCTTGCATTGCACGACGCAGATTAATTTCCTGCATTTCTTTTAATGTTATATATCTTAATAATTGTAACCCTTAGAAATCATAAAAAAGTGCGTGACCGAAGCCACGCACCGAAAAGCGCAACCCCGATTGTCGCCAAACAAAGCTCAAACAGAAAAGGAAACCCTTGTTACCATCCGAGTGGAGTTGCGTTTTTACCGAACTCTTTTCAGATGATAACCAAAAAAGGGTATAATATCCCCGTAATATAAAGTTGTCCTTTTCCTTATTCTGCTTTGTTTGGCGCATATATTATATCACAGTCATTCGCAAAAATAAAGCATTTTCAGAAAACTTACTACTTTTGACGCAAAAAAATGACGACAGAGAGGTGTTAATCTCCCTGCCGCCGTGTTTCGGTTAGTTGTAAATTATATCGTGATTTACGATTTCTGTGACTCTGCTACGGATGTTATTCATCCGAGCAACCCATTCCATTTGACTTTCATTACCAAAATGTTGCC
>CAYNIN010000041.1:0-13255 GCA_964397395.1 uncultured Faecalibacterium sp. | reverse complement strand
TGCCTTGTCGAAGGTACAGAAGGAACCCGTCAAGGCATAGCCGAAAGTGAGTTTTCCCAAATTATATCACCTCTTTTTAAATGTATCTGAGGGTAAATTCGGCAATTTTCTTGGCCGAGGAATACGCCGTAAATTTCCCGGGCAAAGAACCGCCGCCAATAAAACTGTTCTGTTTGAAATTTTTTTGGTCAGCACCGAATGGTTTTGAGGCAAGTTCGAAGTATTTTCCCGATATATTAACCACGTCTTCGGCGGTGAATATCTGTGAAGGTACGGTGTTAAAGATAAAGTCAAACAGATGTACACAATATTTCAAGGAGCCTATATCTATAACCTTGTAACCCTGACACTCCGCCTTGGTCTTCTGGGTTTTATCCCTTGCCGAAACATAAACTTCAAGTCCGTTATTTTTGAGACTCTGACACAAAGGCTTTGCCACCCTGCCGTAGCCCGTGACAAGAACTTTCTTTCCTGTCAGAAGTTCATCAGTGTTGTCAAAAAGAAGTTTTAAAGCGCCTTGCGTTGTCAGATATGCGTTATAAACCGTAAACTCTTCATCAGAGAAAAAATCATAATTTTCAATACCTTTTTCGTCAAAATATTTCTTCATATCCTTGCTGAAGGCTCCGCCGAACACCTTTTGACCCTCTCTTATATTTTCAAGAACTTCACCTGTTTCAATGAGAAGAATCTCGTTGTAGGAATAAATAAACTTGCCGTCTTTACTGACGGGCACAGGAAGCATAACACTGTCGTACTGGGATATTCGGTCAAGGTTTTTATTTTCTTCGAGAGAATTTATATGTCTTGTAAAATATCCTTTATCTGTTAAAATATTTTTCAGGTGGATCTGCCTTTTGTCACCGCCTATGATTATAATGCTTTTCATATTGACCTCCGAAGTGTAAAACTTTTTCAATACATACTATGCATTAAAATTTATAGTGTTAATTTTCCAAAAAGTGTTTACTATTTTCGGCTAATGCAATATAATAAAATGGAAAACAATCTGATTTTGAGGTGCTTTAAATGTACGAAATAGATAATTTATTGGAGAAAGTTAAAAAAATTCATTTTATCGGTATCGGCGGATCCGGTATGTGTCCCATTGCGGAAATACTTTACTGCAGAGGTTACGAGATTACAGGCTCGGACAACAACAGCGGCGATAACATTGATAAACTTCGCTCTCTCGGTATAAATGTAATTCTCGGTCAGAAAGCGGAAAATATCGTCGGCGCAGAAATGATAGTTTATACAGAGGCAATTTTAAAGGATAACGCCGAACTTATTGCCGCACAGGAAAGCGGTATTCCCATGTTTGAAAGAAGTCACGTTTTCGGTGCCATCACAAGAAAGTACGGTAACTGCATTGCAGTAAGCGGCACACACGGCAAGACTACCGTTACCTCAATGCTGACTCAAATTCTCGTTATGGCTGAAAAAGATCCCACCGCTTTAATCGGCGGCAGACTCCCTCTTATTGACAGCCACGGCAGAGTCGGTAAAAGTGAAACCTTTGTCTGCGAGGCTTGTGAATACCACAACCACTATCACACCCTTTCCCCCGACGTTTCTCTTATTCTCAATGTTGACGAAGACCATCTTGAGTTTTTCAAAAATATCGACAATATAATCAGTTCTTTCAATCACTTTTCTTCAATCACTTCAAGAACTCTCATTTATAACGGCGATGACGAAAACACCGTAAAATCCGTTGAGGGAATTGACAAAGAAAAGATTACTTTCGGTTTCGGTAATACCAACGACTACTACCCTGAAAATATTACATACAACCGAGGCTCTTTTGCCGAATTTGATGTAATGAGCAAAAATAAAAAAATTGCCCACCTTGTTCTGAACATTCCCGGTGAGCATAATATTGTAAATTCTCTTGCCGCCTTTGCCGCTGCAATCAATGCAGGCTGCACCCCCGAAGAATGTGAAAAAGGTATCACCGCTTTTTCGGGTGCAGGCAGACGTTTTGAAGTTCTCGGCACCTACAAAGGTATCACAATTGCCGACGACTACGCACACCACCCCAATGAACTTGAAGTTACTTTGAACGCAGTTATGAAGATGGGTTACAATACCGTTTGGGCGGTTTTCCAGCCCTTCACTTATTCGAGAACTTCCATTCTCCTTGACGATTTTGCAAGAGTTCTGCAAATTCCCGACAAGTGCGTTATGACAGAAATTATGGGTTCAAGAGAGGTTAACACCTATAATATTTATACAAAGGATCTTGCAGATAAAATCCCCGGTTCTGTCTGGTTTAACACCTTTGATGAAATCTGCGATTATGTTCTTGAAAATGCAAAAGAGGGCGATTTGATTATAACCTTGGGTTGCGGTGACATTTACAAAGCGGCAAAGATAATGGTGGAAAAACTTAAATAATTTCCTTATTTTTCCTGTAATTATAAAAAGAAAATAAGACACAATATAATCAGCGGATAAGTCAAAGCGTTTGCGACTGCCTCCGCCGATTGTGAAGCGGAGCAGTCCGACGCAATCGATAGATTTTGTTCCCTATCTCAAAAGAGGTAGGGAATTTTTTTATTTAACTATTGACATATAACTGTATTACTGTTATAATACAGTTGTAAACCGTATTATTTAACTAATACACTTTTCAGAAAGGCGGTGTAATATTTGATTTCATTTGAAAAATTCGCAATGAACGACTCAAGTCCTATCTATCTGCAAATCCCTTTCTTTATCAAAAGAGAAATTGCCGCAGATAACATCAAAGACGGCGATGAACTTCCGTCAAGACGTGTTTTATCTGCAATGTTAGGTGTGAATCCCAACACAGTCCAGAAGGCTTACCGCATTTTAGAAGAAGAAAATCTCATTGAATCCCATTCGGGCGCCAAAAGTTTTGTTGTGGCAGACGAAAAGAAGCGTCTTGAAATAAGACGGGAACTTCTTTTAACAGATGCAAAAAACGCTGTAACAATGCTCAAACAAATGGGTGTAAGCAAAACAGAAGCAATAGACTTAATAACTCAAATATGGAACGAAGGTGAATGAAATGAAAAAATATATATCGGTTTTTTCGTTGTTTGTAAAAAGCAGTATTTATAAAATAATCCCTCTTTTTCTTGCTACCGGTGCTGTGCAGTTCATAATGTTTTACCGGAAACTCAACACCCTTTTGCAATGGGACAATACCTCTTTGGGTATCGAACCGATATTGGAAGAAGGCAAACTCGCCCTCATAGCATGTATTGCAATGATTGTTGCGGCAGTAATTCTTTCAAGAGTCGGCTGTGAATATTCAAGCAAAACGGGCTACAGCATAAGAAGGCTTAACGTTTCAGAAAGAAAAGTGCTTGTCTGTCAGGGCGCTTTCAACTGCCTTGTTTATACAGTCTTTATTATGTTTGAATTTATCCTTTCTTTGATTATTTTTCAATTTTACTGCAAAGAAATGTCTGATGTTAACCTTGCTCATCCCGGATTTATAAGCAATCAGACTTTTTTCCTTGCTTTTTATCGAAGCGACTTTCTTCACAGTCTTTTGCCCTTAAGCGATTATCTGAGGTTTATAAGAAACGCCCTATATATCGTTTCTCTCGGTTTTTCTTTGGCAGCATTCCCCTATTTGCAAAGAAGAAAGAAAATCTGCTTTGAAGCGATATTTTTAACCTTGTTCGTCGCCCTCACTTTTTTTGACAACTGGGAAGAAGTCGGCACAGAAATATTCTATATATGCGTTGCTTTATGCATTACGGCTTTTGCCGTTTACCGTATAAAAACGAAAGGAGCAGACTATGAAAACTAAAATCAAAAAGCTCGCTCCCGTAGGTTTTTCCGTAAAAACGGAGCTGGTACTGTTTGCCCTGAGCTATATATTTGCAACAGCCTACAGTATTCTGCTGTTTTGCGACAGATTTTTCAACTTGGGCAATTATATGCTCACCCGTAACTATGAAAAAAACAATTCCCCGAAGATATATCCCGATGGCACTCTTGCGGCTAATTTTGATAAATTTATTGATGGTATATTCCTGCTGTTTTTGGTGTCGGCAATGCTGATGTGTGTCTTTTGTATTCTTCACATAACCTATCATTACCAAAACAGCAAAAGTATTTACTTGATGAAAAGGCTTCCTAAAAAGAGTGAATATTATGTTCGCTGTTTGACCCTGCCATTAACAGGTATCATCCTGTGTGCAGTTACAGTAGTGTTGCTGGTTAATATCTTTTATTTAATTTATATAACACAGATAAGACCTGAATTTTTGCCCGAAAATCACATAGAAAGTTTATGGAGGTATTTTGTATGGATAAGAAAATGATAAAAATAACCGATCTAAAAAAATCATATTCAGGTAAAGAAGCCCTCAAAGGTATAAATCTCGAAATTCCTCAAGGAGAAATTATCGGGCTTTTCGGTGAAAACGGCGCAGGTAAAACCACTTTGATGAAGTGCGTATTCGGCTTTCTGAATTATCAGGGAGAAATCACTCTTGACGGAGAAAAAATCACAAATAAAAACATTGCAAGAATCTCCTTTGCCACAAGCGAACATTCATTTTTCCCGAATCTTACGGCATCGGCTCACAGAGATTTTTATAAAGAGCATTTCCCCTCTTTTTCAGACAGACGGTTTCAGAGCCTTATGAATTTCTTTGAACTGAGCCGAAACAAGCCTCTTAAAAGTTTTTCAACGGGTCAGAAAAATCAGTTCGAAGTAATCCTCGCCCTCAGCCAAGGTGCCGACTACATCTTTATGGATGAGCCTTTTGCTGGTAACGATATTTTCAACCGTGAAGATTTCTACAAAGTTCTTCTCGGCATTCTTGAGCCCAACGAAACGGTTATAATTTCCACTCACCTTATTGAAGAAGTTTCCGATTTTATCGGCAGAGCCATACTTATTCACAAAGGTGAAATCGCAGGCGACAAAACAACCCTTGAACTTCAGGAGGAAGGCATAAGCCTTGTGGATTACATCAAACAAGCCTACAACTACCGCTCGGACAGAGTAAGCAAAGCCCTTGATATGCTCACACGGGAGGAGGAATGATTATGCGTAAGGCATTAGCATTATTTCTCGTGATACTGATTACCTTCACCTCGGTTTATACCTGCTTTGCCGTTGATATAGGCAAGGAAAATGACAACGTTGTTTTTACGGAAACCATACTCCAGGGCGACAAGTCATTTGCGGAAGGTGTTACCGTTGAAACTTCTTATCAGTATGAACACCGATTGTATTGGAACAGTAAGCTTATCATCGGCAAGGAAAACAAAGCAGAAACTGACTTTCAATTCCACAAAGACTATACCTCCGAAGCACCGGAAATTGAAGACTATATTGAATTCTATACGGAAACGGGCTTTTCATCTTCCTGGGATTTTGACAATGAAGAGGCAGAGTTTACGGGTATCAACAAAGCGTACAAAGAACTTTACGATAAGACGAAGCCCGGTGAAGAAGGCGAGATGGTAATTGTCTATAAAGATTATATGGACTATTACCCGATGGCAGGAGAATATTATACAAACGGCAGTAACAATACTTTCGGTTCACCCTTCGGTTTTTCTTATGAGGCAACAAGCGAGGCCGTACAAGAAAAAATTGAAGCCTATTTCAAAATTCCCGTTATTGATAAAGAATGCAGAAATATCACCATGACAAAAGATCAAGACGGAACAGTAATGAACATCGGCTCAAATCAGGCATCGGAAGATACGGACTCATATTCATTTTACAGCGAAAGTGCTCAAGGCAAAGACGGATTGTATCTTGTTTTCAGTAACAGAACGGATTTCGGCGAAATTGTTGATATGAGCCTTATTCCCGGCGGCTACGGCATTTACTTCTTCCCCTATCACACCACAGGTCTTGACTTTAACAATATTCAGACGGTTTACTCCGTTGACGTTGAAAATGAAATTTTAGACATCACCATGAGCAAAGACAAAAAGAAAATTCATCTTATCACCAAGGAAAAAGATGAACTTATACTGAATGTTATTGATGCCGATACAATGACCTGCTTACAGAAACTCAAACTTCATAAAGAAATAGTCGGCGACCCCGAGTACGATTATTTCGGTGCAGATGTTCTCGAAACGGATAATGACTTTATCGTTTACGGAATTTACGATGATTACTCTGAATATGCCGTTGTCACTATTGACGAAAGCGGATATTACAACATTGAGTTTAAAATCAGAACGGATATAGGTTTTTACGACGCAGACTTTGAATGGGACGGCGAATATCTTTATTCAGCGGATTATTACTCGCACTTCGGCGTTTTCAGAGAAACTGTGGACGTAGTCAGAGTGAGTGTTTTAGGTAAAGACGGCGTAAAGTTTTATGCGACTTATAACACAAGCCTTAACACAGGTGAAACAAAAGATTACAGAAGTGATTACTACTGCTTACAAAGTAAAAGTAAGCCTGTGATAAAACTCAATTAAAAGCAAAATCGGCTGTTGCACCAAAATGCAGCAGCCGATTAAAATTTGTATTATTCAAAGCCCTCAAAGGTCATATTGTTTTTCTTCATAACGTCTTCGTTGCTGATAACAGCACCTGCCGAGGGAAGATTTTTAGCCTTATATCGTGAGGGTTTCACAAACTCTCCCTGAACATATTCACGAACAACTGAAAGTTTCTGATTCTTCTTGAGAGTGATACAGCCAACGCCCTGGGTGTCTTTCATTGCCTTGGGTGAAATAACGGATGTGTCAACAAGAAGGCATCTGCCGCCCGTTGTTTCAAGAACGATTTCCTTATCTTCGGGAAGATATATAAGAGAAACAAGGGGTGACTTATCGCTGTATGCCTTGATGAGTTTCTTTCTGTTGGTCTTTGTGGCATAAGAAGAAAGACTTACCTTTGCAACCTTGCCGTTATCAAAGAAGAACATCATATAACCCTTATAGCCGTTATCGGTAACAACCATATAAACAGCCTTTTCGTCCTCATCCATTTCAAGTTTTGAAGGAATATAGTCACCGAGAACACTCGCCTTTGAATCGGCAAAATCGTTGACCTTTGCCTTATAAACCTGACACTTATCTGTAAAGAAAAGGAGTTCCCTGTTGTTGCTTGTTTCAACGCTTGCGACAATTTCGTCGTTATCTTTGAGTTTCTGCTCGCCGCCCATACGAAGTGAAAGCGGAGTGATTTTCTTGAAGTAACCTTCCTTGGTAAAGAAAAGGTTTACCGCATAGTCGGGCACTTCCTCGGCAGTGTCATCCTCGTCAATATCGGCAAAGTAGATAATTTCACTCTTTCGGTCTTTACCGTATTTCTTGATAACTTCGGTAAGTTCGCCGACGATAACCTTTTTGATTTTCGCCTTTGATTCAAGAAGTTCTTTCATTTCCTTGATTGTCTTTTCAAGGTTTTCGATATCTTTAAGGCGTTTTAAAATGTACTCACGGTTAAGGTGACGGAGTTTGATTTCCGCAACATATTCAGCCTGTATTTCATCAATTCCGAAGCCGATCATAAGATTGGGAACAACCTCTGCTTCTTCTTCGGTCTTTCTGATGATAGCAATTGCCTTGTCAATGTCAAGAAGAATTTTTTCAAGGCCTCTTAAAAGGTGAAGTCTGCTTTCCGCTTTGTTTAAATCAAAAGCAACTCTGCGGCGAACGCATCTGCCTCTGAAACGAATCCACTCGATAAGAATGTCCTTAACACCCATAACTCTCGGGTAACCGTCAACAAGCACGTTGAAGTTGCAGGAGAAGGAGTCCTCAAGAGGTGTGAGTTTATAAAGTTTTTGCATAAGTTTATCAGGGTCAGTACCACGTTTGAGGTCAATGGTAATTTTAAGACCTTGCTTGTCCGTTTCGTCACGCACATCGGCAATTTCTTTGATTGAGCCTGCTTTGACTCTTTCGATGATTTTATCAATAATGGCTTCTGCCGTTGTTGTGGGCGGAATTTCCTTGATGTCAATGCAGTTGAACTGCTTATCGTATTCATACTTTGCTCTGACCTTGATACCGCCTCTACCCGTGCGGTAAATTTCTTCCATTTCCTCACGGTTGCAGATAATCTGACCGCCGCCGACAAAATCGGGAGCAGGCATTGTATCAATGCAGTTATGATCAAGATTTTTGATAAGTTCAATTGTTGTTTCGCAAAGTTCTTTAAGGTTAAAAGATGCAATTGAACTTGCCATACCGACGGCAATACCTAAGTTTACGTTAGCAAGTATTGACGGAAAAGTTACGGGAAGCAACGTGGGTTCGAGCATGGTACTGTCGTAGTTATCCATAAAGTCAACGGTATCTTTGTCAATATCACGGAAAAGTTCGTTACAGATTGAGTCGAGTTTTGCCTCGGTGTAACGGGCGGCGGCAAAGTGCATATCTCTCGAGTATGCCTTGCCGAAGTTACCCTTTGAGTCAACGTAAGGATTGAGAAGCGCCTCGTTACCCTTTGAAAGACGTACCATTGTTTCATAAATCGCCATATCACCGTGAGGGTTAAGGCGCATTGTCTGACCGACGATGTTGGCGGATTTTGTTCTGCCGCCTGTAAGAAGTCCCATTTTATACATGGTGTATAAAAGTTTTCTGTGAGAGGGCTTGAAGCCGTCAATTTCGGGAATTGCTCGGGAAAGAATGACGCTCATTGCGTAGGGCATATAGTTAATTTCAAGAGTATCGGTGATACGCTGCTCAATCATCTCACCTGCACCTGCTATGTGGGTATTTTTGAGAAGGTCGCCGTCATCCCGGTTTTTAGTTATCTTTTTTCTTGCCATTATATCACCCCTTAACTTACGTCAGTCATATCAATGTAAAGGTGTCCGTAGTTTGCAATATAGTCTTTTCTGCCCGAAAGATTGTCGCCTAAAAGAAGGTCGAATTTTTCTGCAGTAAGAGCCGCATCGGCGGTGTCAATCTTTATAAGTCTTCTCGTTGCAGGATTCATCGTTGTAAGATTCATCATATCCGCATCGTTTTCGCCAAGACCCTTTGAACGCTGTACGGTAAACTTCTTATCGCCGATTTCTTCAAGGGCATCGGCTTTTTCTTTTTCCGTATAAGCAAACCAAGTCTGATTTCCGCTTGTAATTTCATAAAGGGGTGATTCGGCAATAAAGACCTTACCCTCTTTAATAAGCGTGGGTACAAGACGGTAAATCATTGTGAGTATAAGCGTTCTTATCTGATAGCCGTCAACGTCGGCATCGGTACAGATAATAATTTTACTCCAGCGAAGATTATCAAGGCTGAAAGTTGACATATTCTTCATAGCCTTTGAATGAACTTCAACACCGCAGCCTAAAACTTTGAGAAGGTCGGTGATAATTTCACTCTTGAAAATCTTGTCATATTCGGATTTGAGGCAGTTAAGAATTTTACCTCTTACGGGTATAATTGCCTGAAACTCCGAATCTCTTGCCTGCTTACAGGCGCCGAGAGCAGAGTCACCTTCCACTATGAAAAGTTCACGTTTGTCAATATCTTTACTTCTGCAGTCAACGAATTTCTGCACTCTGTTTGCCATATCGTTTGAAGTTGCAAGAGTCTTTTTAAGGTTGAGTCTTGTGGCTTCGGCTTTGATGCGGCTTCTCATATTGACAAGTACCTGGTCGGCAATTTTGTCTGCCTCAAGTTTGTTTTCTATGAAATAAATTTCAAGTTGATGACGGAGAAACTCTGTCATTGCCTCCTGAATGTATTTGTTGGTAATGGCTTTTTTGGTCTGATTGAGATATGAGGTTTCCGTTGAGAAAGACGAGGAAACGAGAATAAGACAGTCGGCAACGTCCTGGAATTTGATTTTAGCATCATTCTTGGTGTATTTGCCCGTCTGTTTAAGATAAGCATCAATCTGTGCCACCGTGGCACTTTTAACTGCGTTGTCGGGTGAACCGCCAAATTCAAGGAAACTTGAGTTGTGATAATATTCAATCATCTGCTTTTTATTGGAGAAAGTGAGAGCAACGTTAAGTTTAACCTTGTATTCGGGTAAGTCTTCTCTGTCCTTACCGCTTCTTTCTGCCTGCCAGAACTGAACGGAAGAAATGGTGTCCTCCCCTGCTATTTCCTTAACATAATCGCTGATGCCGTTTTCATAGTAGTAAACGAAGGTTTCAAAGCCGCCTTTAATCTGATTTTTCAGTTCAAAACGCACTTTGGGATTAACGATAGCCTGACGCTGCATAACCTGCTGAAAATATTCAAGAGAAACGTCAATATCAGTGAAAACTTCCGTGTCGGGCTTCCACTTGATTCTCGTACCCGTATCTTTTTTGCCGTAAGGCTCGGTAACAAGTCCGCCGATATTTTCACCTTTTTCAAAGTGAAGGGTGTGTTTTTCGCCTGCTGACTTAATTTCAGCATCCATATATTCACTTGCAAACTGGGTTGCACAAAGACCGAGACCGTTAAGACCCAAGGAATATTCGTAACTGCCTCCCGAGTTGGTCTTATACTTACCGCCTGCGTAAAGTTCACAGAAAACGAGTTCCCAATTGAAGCGGTCATACTTTTCATTATAACCGACGGGTATACCACGACCGAAGTCCTGCACTTCAACGGAGCCGTCAGAAAATCTTGTTACAATGATTTTATCGCCGTGACCCTCTCTTGCTTCGTCAATGGAGTTTGAGAGAATTTCAAAAATAGAATGTTCGCAGCCCGCAATACCGTTGGAGCCGAAAATAACGGCAGGTCTTTTTCTGACTCTGTCAGGGCCCTCAAGCATGAGAATATCGTCATTTGAATAACCGGATTTCTTCGCCATTTATATCCAATTCCTTTCATATAAAATGAAACTGCAAATTAAAATCACAAAATATTGTGGATTATTACATATTTTTGCACAACAAGTATACTTTACACTATTTTTCCAAAAAAATCAAGTCTTAGCCTCAACAAACCATCTTCCCTCGTCTTCAAAAAGAAAAGTTGTTCTGCCTCTTACGGAAACGGTATAGCGTATACCCGTACCGCCGACCTTTGTTGCATAGGCACGTCTTATCTGGGTAACCTTGTCAATATCGAAACGTCTGCCGTCTTCCCATATAATACTCATAGGTCTTACCTCCCCGTCCTGACTGAAAGAGGCAATAACCTTGACATAAACTTTTTTATTATCCATTGTATCCTCCGTTTATCAGAGCAAGAAAACCCCTCTGTCGCAAGCGACATCTCACCTTTCAGGGGCGACAAGAAAGCGGTTCTTTTTGAATTTTGCGTTCATTTTACTTAATACGGTTATAATCCCTTAAAGCAAAGGAATCCTTTCCCTTTTGCTCCCGTGGAGTTTTTGTTTCCGTCATAAGACAGGCGTTGAAAATAACACCGTCACCGAATCTGCGTCTTAAATCCATTACGGTGTCGTCTATTTTTTTCTGTTTTTCGTGTTTCTTAAAATCGGAATAAAAACTGAGCTGAAGGGGCTCATTTGCTTTCTTAAGGTTAATCGCCCTTACACTTACGGCTCGCACATCATAATTCCACGTATAGTTCTTATGGAAAAGTGCGATTGCCGTTTTTGCAATTTCCGTTGCCGATTGAGTGGAAAACGGAAGTTCGCACTGAAACTGTCTTGTAAGAAACTTGTTATCCCTGACGGAAATCTGCACACCCGTAGCGAAAAGGTCTGCACCTCGCAGACGTTTGCCCACGTCCTGACTTAAATAAAGAAACACTTTCCACACCTCATCGGCATTGACCAGATCCATCGTGCAGGTTATTCCGTGACCGACACTTTTTATGGGTGCGGAATATCCGTCTGTCATAACGGGAGAATTATCAAAGCCGTTGGCGAAATTCCATATATCAGCACCTATCACACCGAAAACTTTCTGTAACCAATCAGGGTTGCAACGAGCAAGGTCACCGATAGTTTTTATGCAGTAGGATTCGAGTTTTTTTGCTGTTTTTCTGCCCACGCCCATCATAGTACCCACGGGCAAAGACCAGATATCATCTTTGAAATTCTCTTTATTGATTTTCACAACGCTGTCAACATCTGCAAGATCACTGCCGAGTTTTGCAAAAATCTTGTTATAGGAAACGCCGATTGACACCGTTATGCCGAGTTCATTTTTAAAAGCGTCCCGTATTTCGTCGGTAATGCGGTCAACAGAGCCGAAAAGTCTGATACTGCCCGTTAAGTCGCACCAGGCTTCATCAAGACCCATAGGCTCGATTTTGTCGGTATAACGGGCATAGATTTTACGAGCGAGTTTGAAATATTTTACATACCAATCAAAATGAGGCTCAACAACAATCAAATCGGGGCACTTGATTTTCGCCTGCCAGATGGCTTCACCGGTTTTCACCTCATATTTTTTAGCCTCGGCGGTTTTTGCAAGAATTATACCGTGTCTGTCTTCCACGCTTCCGCCCACGGCAACGGGTTTACCTTTGAGTTCGGGATTGAGGCTGCACTCAATGGAAGCATAGCAGGAATTCATATCCGAATGTATTATTACCCTTTCCATTTTCTCACCTCAAAACAAAAGAACATTTGTTCGCTTTGATTATTATACAGGATTTGTTGAGGTTTGTCAAGGGAAAGGAAGAGGGATTGTTTGGTTTGTTTTTTGGTACGCGGGGAAGGTTTATCAAGGCGGTCAGAGAGATGCCGCCGAGGAAGGCAGAGAAAAACGGCACCCAACTGAATGAGTGCCGTATACATTGGATTATTATCTTATGTTTTAAATTCAATTACAACTTCGTATTTTTCAGTAGAATTATCATTATATGAAAAGTTAATTACTAGACGATAGTTTTTTTCTTCTTCAATATCGTAGTAAGAGGAAATATTAATTTTGGCAATATTGGATGAATCAGTAATGTTCAATTCACTGTCATTAGGGTAAACAAGAAGAGATTCAGTGGTCCAAATAATATTTTCTTTTTTATCCACTGTTTTCCAATCATTCCCATCTAAACAGTAAACAGAAAATGCTTTTCCATATTCTATTATCTTTGAAGAAGTATTATTCCATTTTATATCCACAGATATATCATCTTTGATCTTTTTGGTGTTAACAACTTCAATACTAACATCCTTATTATCAGTCGAAGCATTTACTATTTGAATTTCTGAAGAATTACTGTTATTTGTCGAATCACAGGCAGTTATACAAATCAAAAGTCCAAGCACAAGTAGTAATAAGAATATGCTCTTACCCTTTTTCATTTCACTTTCCTCCATTTTCCTCTGTTGTAAACGAGGTTATAGGGAACACAAAGGGACGGTTCTTTTGTGTGCTTCACTCTGACCTGCAATATAACACAC